>QIJI01000238.1 GCA_003231795.1 Gammaproteobacteria bacterium | reverse complement strand
GGCTTCGCCATCGTCTGCTGCAGTTGAATTTCCACGCCCGTAACCTCCAGGCGCCATGCACAGGATTTCGCTCACAAGCAGATCAGCTTCGAGGAATACCTCGGACAGGACCCGGGCGCGATCCGGAGCGAGCCCGCGGCTTCAAACAGGGCACAGGAAAATTCAATCAGGGTTTGCGCGGCATAGTGGTTTTGCAAGGCGGGTTGAAGGGGTTATGGAAGGCCAGTTTCACAATGGTGCCGATAATACCAAAACCCGCTTTGAACACACCGCCAATCGTGCCACTAATTTTGGATTGCCCGATACGGCGTCGATAGTGGACCGGAATTTCAATCATATTGAGTCGAGCCTGGATCGCTTTAATCTGCATTTCGACGGTCCAGCCAAATCGCTGGTCTTGCATATCCAGTCGTCGAAGCGCTTTAAATCGGATAGCGCGAAAAGGTCCGAGATCCGAAACCGGGTATGACCAGATGATTCGTATCAGATGACCCGCAATCCAGTTACCGAAAAGCTGAGGCCAGGTCATCGAGCCTTTTTCGCGCCATTGTTTGACACGCACACCGATGGCCAGATCGCTGCCGTCAACGATTGCGTCGAGTAAATTAAGTGATTCGGATATGACCAGAGAATTGTCGGCATCGACAAACACGACGATGTCGGCATCGGTGACTGCCTGCAATGCGGTTTGACAGGCGATGCCGTATCCAGGGGTCGATTGGAATACCACTTTTGCCCCGCTGCTCGCCGCCAGTGCAGCAGTCTGATCAGTCGATGCGTTATCACAGACTACAATTTGATCAAAAATCCCGAGTTGCACGAGATCGTCAATAACTTGTGCAACAGCCGGTGCTTCGTTGCGCGCCGGTAACAGAGCGCATATTTTATGGCCTCTATACATAATCAGGTCTGTTTCGTTTGCCAGCCTGTGAGACCAAATTTTGGTAGATAGGGTAGCGCCAGCAAGATCAGAACCGGCAGGTATTGCAACCAGACAATCGTGGTATCGAAAATTTCCGTTGTGCCCTGATCAACGAAGTAAAACTTCAGGTAATAAAGCGGCATTAATACAGTTAAAAGCAGCAAGGCGTAGTTACGCTGGAAACACAGTAGTGGTAAGAACCAGATGCTATACCAGGGAAATTGTGCCGGGCTGAGCAAAAACAGAAGCGCAACCACGATCAGCATATTTCTGATCAACCTTTCGGGGCGATCTTCCGCTTTCCAGTTAAGGCAAAGAGTGGTACCCAGTAAAATCGCTGCAATTAATAGTCTGGACAGGAGCGCTGCATTGTCCGTGAATGTACCCGAGATTGATTGGATTAGCGGAAATATGGCGCTGTTGCGTTGCCACTGCTGGGCGAACGCGCCCAGTCCCGAATTCTCACCCAGTCCGAAGTAAATCAGCGGCGCTACCAGCAATGTTAACAAGGTGGCTGTTAAACCCAGCGTAAATAATAAATGGCCGGGTCGCGAAAGCAGGGGCCGCAGTGTAAAAGGCAATAGAAGCAGGGGCCATAGCTTGATACCGGCGGCCAGACCCAGGGTTAGCGAAGCCAGTAGATGACGATGATGTAGCAACAACCATACTGTCGCGACCAGTGGCGCCACCAGCAATACATCCATGTGCGCGGCATTGTAGGTCTGTTGCAGCAATAACGGATTCCACCAGTAGATCAGGCCCCATATCGCCGGTTTTTGCAGGCTTTTCAACACCCGTAAAATCAACGCAAAGCCGATGCAATCAGCCACCAGCAGAACCAGTCTCCAGGCATCCAGACTCCAGCTATCAAACCAGTAGGCCAGCGCAAAAAACCCCTGGGTCAAGGGCGGGTAGATGGTGCGTAACTCCGGGTAGTTAATACGATCAAAAACCACCGCTGCCTGCTGCGATAAAATGTTCAGGCTCGACCCGGGCACCTCTAAAGGTGCGAGCAGGTAAGGATTAAACCCATTGGCGACTGCCGCGCCATCCCAGAGGTAGCGATAATAATCGACTTCCAGAATCGGCGTCGATCCAAACAGTAGCAATCGCATTGCCAGACCCAGCGCAATCACTAGTACTAACATTCGCTGGCTGGTTTCGACAACTGGCAGCGACCTGACTGATATCAGATAAATGATGCCGGCAAATATCTGTATCGCAACGAATCCGAATAGAGCGGTGCTGGCAAAGTCGGCGTCGAATGCAAAGCGCTCCGATAGTAGTTGAACCAGAAGTTGTACCAGGACCAGCGCGGTACCCAGGCCCAGCATAAGAGCCATGGGTTTTGGAGATGAGTAGTCAGCTACCTCAACTGCCACGCTGACGAGTCAATTTTTTGATTTCAGGCTTGCTAGCGGAGTTAATGTTCCAGTCATATGCGTCGTTGTCGATCTCATCGATGTCATTTAAAGCCAGCTTCAGATCGTCGTTGGCATATTGTTTCAGGTGGGAGATTACACCTTCGTCGCTGTCACCAAAATCTTCGATGAACCAGACGTAAATGCTGGACACCTGGAGCTTGCCGGCCACCACCTGTGCTGCTCGTGGGTGATTAATAAATTCGATCGCGGATTGCTCTAGCAGGATATCTGAGTTACTTCCGGTAAATGCCTGCGGCTGCAGGTTGGGGCAGCCGATCGAGGCACAGTTGAGCGCATAGTGGATGCGCGGATCCTGCCAGATGGGCCGCAGTATGCGATGTTCGATATCGTTCAAGGTGAGTGCTTCGGCTTCAACTGTGATTACCTTCTTATCCCAGGGCCCGGAAGATAAAAATCCCGATGAAATATCTCGAATGCTTTTTACCGGGTATTTTTCAAGCACTACCGCAATGGTTAGTGCATTGTAGAGATTAATCCAGTAAGCCCGTTGCTGATCACGGTTGTAGCGACTGATGGGGAGCTGGGACAGTTGCTGAATATATTCAGTTAACTGTCGTTTATCGGGTTTGCGAAGCTGGGCGTAGGCGAATCGGTTGACACCATCCGGGTTGCGGACGATAAATCGAGCCACTAGCTGATCCCAGACGCCATGGTCGATGATGGCGTTTGAGGATGCATCATACGCACTCCAGCGATCCCATAAATCAGATTTCGGCGCTGCAGTACCAATTGAAATCGAGCTCAGTAATACGCTTGCCAGTAGTACCGAGAAAAGTGGTTTGATACGAGCCATGTCGGATACCGATTATTGCAAAAAACGTTTGACCCTGCAGCCGGCGCTTCGTTCCTTTGAATTGTTTGTCTTAAGTCCGACCGATTCTTAATGCTTCATTTTCGACATGATTGTATAAATGGCCCGGTCAAATACCGAAGAAGACTCGACGGGTTTGACACGCCCGGCGCGCAGCTCACTCGCAAATCCAGTGACCGAAAGATTTCTGACCTTGTGCCCCTGCCGGTTAACGAATACAAAGTTTCCGGTGACATTGCTTTTCCAGGACAGGCGCGCGACCAGCGTTTTCGATTCGCTTTCGACGAACTCCACCCAGTTCCCGATCTCCAGACTCTGTGCCTGTTCAAAAAAGTCGTCTTTCTGATGGGCCATTTCGAATTCTTCAGCGTCGATTGAATCGAGCACTATTTCTTCATCGACGCGGATTGTGCCTTGTTTGACGTCGCTACTGAACCGGTTCAAATCGTCGATTACGTCTTCGGTGGGGGTTGCATCGATTACGGTGACCGAGTCGTCGCTAGTCGCGGTGAACTCAACTTCGATTTCGCCTCTGTTGTCTGCGGAAAACTCGAAATCCGGTTCCTCTCTAAGATCGATATATTTTGTATTGGCAAAAGCTGCCTCGGCATTTTCTTCGGGCCAGATGGTTTGGTCGTCGATGCGGGTAACAATATTCTTAGAGGTTTTTTTGACGATTTTTGCGTGTTCCTGAGCAAGTACCTGAAAGATCCGGTTTTGCACTTCGTGGTTTATCTTGATCAGGTCCATTCCCTTTGACAATGCCCGCAACAGGGCAGGAATGGTCTTTATTATCTTGACTTGCTCCTGCTTACTGAATTTCGGTATCAGGGACCACACGAATGTGGTCGAAATGCGTTTCAAATTTTTCCAGTGGTTGGATGATTCTCCGAGTGAAAAATAGGCGTTGAACAACACCGAGCTCCAGGTGGTTTCGAGGAAATCGATCACTTCAAAACTGAGTTCCTGGTTGTTGGTCAACTTCTCGATTAGCGCGGCCGCCGCCTGCTGCGCCTGTTGTATCTGTTCATCCTTTTCCTGTTCGCGTTGGCGTAGAACCTCGTCTGCCATTTCGATGGTTTCTTCTTCCTGATTAAGAAACTGTTCAAAATCGGCTAGCGCTTTTTCGAATACTGAAATGTCCTGATCGAATTCGTCGATCAGGTAGTTGACCACTCCTTCGATTTTGTCGATCAGAGGTTTCTGATCAACATGATTTTCGCTCCATCCGAGAGAGGCTCTGGAAATACTGTCCAGTAATTTTCTCGCCGGATGTTTTTTATGATTGAAAAAATCGCGATCGATAATGGCCACTTTGAGTATCGGAATCTGTAGCCGCCCGATCAGTACCTTGATTGGCGCTGGTAGCGCGGCATCGTCGAAAAAGAAATCGAATAGCATCGAAACAACATCGATGGTTTGGTTTTGCGCCGCATTTGCCTGGTGCTGATTCCGCTGTTTGAAAGTAGCAAGCTGCTGTTGCGCCACAGCTTTGAAATTCTGCGGATCGATAGAAGTGACAGGCTGTGGGGACAGGTTGGTGGCTTGCAACTGCGTCAGGGCGGAAACAAACCCGGCTGACAGACCATTGGCCAGGCCGCCGCTTGGTTCGAAAGTCTCCGTTTCAATTGGCCCCGGAGTGCCCTGGCCTGATGTTAGCGCCTGTTGTAATGTCGCGAACAGGCTACCGTCACTGCCGGCAGTCGCGATAGAGGATTGCAGGTTCGAAAGGTTTGCGGCCGGAATATTTTGCGGCTGATTTTTTTTGATCCGGTTTGCCATGAATCGCGTGGTTTGTTTCATCCGCTCCTGTTCCGCTTTGAAGCCGGGTAAAACACCTTTTTGTACAAACAGCTGGTTAGTTTCCTTGTAGAAATGTCCGAGATTGTTCATCACGTACTTCTCGAACAATTTGTAAAAAATCAGTTTTACCTGGATATCGGTATCAAGAAGCTCGGAGGCATTGTGAAAGCTTTCGCAGATTGCTTTCGGGTCCAGTGGGTTGTCGTCTTCAGCGATTTCCTTGCGCCGCAAAACCGCCTTAAGCCTTTCGCTGACTGCGAATAAATCGTCTTCGAAGTGGGGACGTGCCTTCGATATCATATTTTCTATCGCGATGCTGTCTTCAAGTTCATCGAGCTCAACCAGAGTCAGTTCGTCTTCATCGTCGAAATCGGTCTGCAGCGATTTACCATTAATAAAGGCGTCGAAACAACGTTGCATTTCAAAGTCGAAATTCTTCTGGATGCCCGCGCGTTTCAGTCGAATCTCGCGCATCGCTTCAAAATACCTATTACGGTCGCGATCGTTGTCGACTTTATCCGAAAGCTCATACAAAGCGTCGTCAACGCTTTCCATCATTACCCGGATCAGGTCGTTCAGGCCCTCCTGCGCAAAACGCCGGATAGATTTGTATATCGTGTTTTGACTATTCGGGGTTTCAACGATCTCGAGTTTGGGTGCCAACATACTTCTGCCTGCCTGGTCGATTTTCCCAACTACTGAAAGACAGCATTTGAGGGTGCGAAATGAATTTTAGTGCGAAAGTAAATGTGACTAGGGTCACAGATTCGTTCGCTGCGAGTTAAAGCATAGTTGCTAATAGGCTGGGTATTGGACCGTTGGTAGCCGATTTGAAGCCGTTCATCCGAGATCTTGTTAAATGCGACCCGGGTGGCTGTTTTGATAGCGCGAGTATTGTTGAAAATTGCCGTTCGGGTTGAAGCCGTCGCTGTGACTTTAAGTACTAGGTGTGGTACTGCGGCAATCGATACGACTGTCATGGCTAGATTTTCCAGTGCACGAGAGTATATTGTTAGACAATTAAAAAAAGGGCGACACAATCATGTCTAGCGACGTAAAAGAAAATATTAAAAGCCAGTCCACCTGGATTCGGGGTCTGTACATGCTGCTGTACATTGTTTTTGCCACTCTCGCGGATATCATATTGTTTGCGGTAATACTGTTCCAGTTCCTGCTGCAACTATTTACCGGCGAAACCAATGAACGACTGCGCAAACTGGGACAGGGACTAAGCACTTATATTTATCAGGTATTGCAGTTCCTGAGCTTTAACAGTGACTACCATCCATACCCCTTTGGTGCCTGGCCAAAAGGTGAGCCCAGGCCTTCACGGTCTGGCGAGGATAGCGGGAAAACATAATTTTGTAATTTCAAGGTTGCCAGTAGCTGGAAGCCGTTCCGCTGATCACTTCCCGTTGCTGTTCGAGAATGTCGAGCAGAAATTCGCGACA
Source organism: Gammaproteobacteria bacterium (assembly GCA_003231795.1). GTDB lineage: Bacteria > Pseudomonadota > Gammaproteobacteria. Next base: position 11,334 of record QIJI01000238.1, on the reverse strand, counting down.
GGCTCTCACCCGGGCAGTGGCGCGCAAGTCAGCATGACTGAGTACCCACACTCCCCATGTCGAATCCTGCAGTGGAAGATCAATTCGCATCAGTTCGGGTGCACTGTCGCCGATATAACAGGGTAGCATCGACAACCCCATGTGGTTTTGCAGGCAGGCCAGCAAGGTGGTTACATCGTTGGCGCGGATAACCACTTCGGCGTCGGGAAAGTTCTGCAGCGCCCATTCAGGTTTTTCGATTTCATCATTCCATAACACCAGTTGATTCCACTGCGAATGATTTTGCAGATACTGCCGACTGGCATAAATGCCAATCCCCAGACGCATCACTCTTTTACCGATCAGGTAGTCGGGAGGTTTTGGTGTCAGGCGTAATGCGATATCCGCCTGGCGTGCGCTCAGGTCGGTGAGGCCGGTACTACTCAGTAGTTGCAGATCTATACCGGGGTAAGCTTTTCTGAAAATGCCGAGTTGCGGAATCACCAGGCGGGAAAAAACATCGTGCGATGCAGTCAGTACCAGGTGGCCTTTGAGCTGTGCATCGAGACCGAACACCTGCCGCTCGACAGCCTGCGCCTGTTCTTCCATCAGCAGTGCGTTCTGAAACAGATTTTCGCCGGCCGGGGTTAACGCGTAACCGTCGGGTAAATGGTCAAACAGGCGCGTACCGAGCCCCTGTTCAAGTGCCTTGATACGACGCGACACGGTCGTATGTTTAACCTTTAGCTCGCGCCCGGCCGCGCTGACAGTACGCGTTCTTGCCAGTGCCAGAAAAAAACGCAAGTCGTCCCAGTTCAAGCCTGCTCCTTTCAAATTCGTCATTACCCTTGTGCATTATTGCACATCAAAAGTGCTAAAACGATTATTTATGCCTGAAAGTAAACGGAATAAACTATGCTCAATTAATCTGATAACCCTTATATGGAGATGCCCGATGGCAACCGCAAACAAACAGCAACTGACTTTAATCAGTCACAATTTATGCCCCTATGTTCAACGCGCGGTGATTGCCTTGCAGGAACTGGGAATTGAATATAGACGGATTGATGTAGATCTCGATAATCCGCCGGACTGGTTCAAACGTTTATCACCACTGGGTAAGGTACCGCTACTGCTCATCGATGATGAAGTCGTGTTATTTGAATCGGCGGTGATCGCTGAGTATGTCAACGATATCGGTGGTGCAAATTTGTTGTTAACCGATCCGATCGAAAAAGCCAGACAAAGGGCCTGGATCGAATTTGCATCGGCCACACTGGATAACATCGGCGCGCTCTATAGTGCTTCGGGCGAGAGCAACTATGCCCGCAGCGCCAGCCAGCTAGAAGTCAAATGGCGTCAACTTGAGCAGATACTGACCGGCTCGCAGTTTTTCAGTGGTGAACAGTTTTCATTGGTTGACGCGGCCTATGGCCCGGTTTTCCGTTACCTCGATTTGTTTGAGAAACTGGTCGATACCGATTTCCTCGGACAGTTTCCGAAACTGGCCAGTTGGCGCAAACGCCTGCAGGCGCGCGAGTCGGTCAGTAACGCGGTTCGCTCCGACTACCAAATCCTGCTGACAGAATTTCTGGCAGATCGGGATTCCTGGCTGGGGCAACGAGCCTCTGATTTTTTGAGCAAACAACAGGTTACATAGGATGGCATAAAGACTATCGAACCTAAATACGACTCTGGCACACAATAGGGGTTTTCGACAAAGCCGTAGGAATTTTTCAAATCGATCCTGATTCATCGTCTATTCAGTGAATATGACGTATATTTATACACAATCGATATCGGGATACCTGCGCTAATGGTTAATACCGCTGACCAGTTGCTACAGAAGCTGAACTCGTTGCAAAGCCGGCGTGAGTTCCTGCAATTATTTGGCAAGGGACTCGGATATTCAGCTCTGGCCACAGTGCTGCCTGCCTGTGGTAGTTCGAGTTCATCGGACAACGATCCTGATGTACCGCCGCCAGCACCTCCACCGCCTCTACCCGCTGCTAGCCCTGAATACACTGCACTCAAACGTATCAGTTTCGGTCCCCACCGCGATGAACTGACCGCGATTAGAAATCTCGGAATCAGCAGTTATATTGAACAACAGCTGGATCATCTGAACATCAGTGATGGCACCCTGGAAGCGGATATTCAGGCGCTTTTCCCTTTAACTTTTCAGGCACCAGTACAGTTGCTGGCAGGATTCCCGGACAATATTTTTGATGTAGCCACACAGATGATTGCTGCCACGCAATATCGCCAGATGTTCAGCAAACGCCAGTTGTACGAAGTCATGGTCGAGTTCTGGAGCGATCATTTCAATATCCATTTAGTCAATGGTCTGGGTCCGACCCTGAAACCGATTGATGATCAACAGGTGATTCGTCAGCATGCATTGGGAAATTTCAAGGACATGTTGCATGCATCAGGCAAGAGTACGGCGATGTTATTTTACCTGGATAATTTTTTAAATCAGGCAGTTGCACCGAACGAAAACTATGCGCGCGAACTCATGGAATTGCATACCCTGGGCGTTGATGGTGGATATACCGAAGACGATATCAAGGAAGTCGCGCGCTGTTTTACCGGTTGGACACTGCGCCTGCCGGGAGACCCCGATGCCGATTACGGCGAGTTCGTTTTTGTCGATGCGATCCATGATAACGGAGCCAAAACCGTGTTATCGAACCCGATTGCGGCGGGTGGCGGCCAGGCCGATGGTGAAGCGATCCTTGACCTGCTGGCCGATCACCCGTCAACCGCACGATTCATTGCGACAAAATTGTGTCGTCGGTTCATCAGCGATAACCCCGACGCTGCCACCATCGATGCCGTTGCAGCGGCTTTCACCGCATCGGGTGGTGATATCAAGGATACGCTGAGGGCTGTTTTTGCGAGTAGCGCATTTGTTGATAGCGCCGATCTCAAATTTACCCGCCCGAGCGAATACCTGGCTTCGTTGGTACGCGCGCTGGCACCCGATACATCTTATCCCGCCGACAATGGACTGTTCTGGTTTTACGCACAGAACACGTTAGGCCAGTTGCCTTTTTACTGGCCGACTCCAGACGGATATCCCGATGTGCAGAGTTATTGGGCCAGTACCGGTGGATTGCTGAACCGGTGGCGGCTTTCGTTTCTGAGCTTCTCCGGCGTCATCCCGGGGCTCGACATTATCGATATTGATTACGCGTCGATGTTGAACGGTGCCAATACGATCAACGCGGTTGTCGATGCGATTACCGACGCCGTACTGATGCGACCACTGGCAAACGAAGATCGCGATATCATCGTGGCCTGGCTTGAAACCGAGTGGATGGTAGCCGCAGACGAACCTCAGGCCGGTACCCTCCCGTTGCAGGCAGCGGCGTTGTTGGCTGCGGTGCTAGTCAGTTCAATTTACTTTCACTTGCGTTAGGAGACAGGGCGATGACCACAAACATTGCTGCACATCCGACGATACCGGCTGATCGTGACATCCTGGTCTGTATTTTTCAGCGTGGCGCAGCGGATGGACTCAATGCGCTCGCGCCGTATAGCGACAGCGATTATTACAGCGAACGCCCCGTTATTGCAGTGCCACCGCCAGGAATGGCAGGTGGCGGTATTTATGTCACCGATGACTATGCGCTGCATCCATCGCTCGCACCGCTGAAGCCGATTTACGATGCGGGTAACCTGGCGCTGGTGCATGCTACCGGCGTGCCGCACCAGAACCGTTCGCACTTTTCCGCACAAAATCTGATCGAACGCGGCGTGGTTGAGAAAACCGGGCCGAACACTGGTTGGCTCGGACGTCATATTGCGCAGTCAACAGCGGCATCGAATTCGGCATTCCGAGTTATTTCGATTAGTGGTAACGTTCCGGTAGCATTGACGGGTGCCGATGAACCCCTGGCAATCGACAATCTGAATGATTTTGGTTTTGATCAGGGTATTCTCGACTCCGGTTACCCGCAGGTACTGACTGATTTCTTTCGTAACGCGGTACCTTTTTCAGGGCCAGCAGCAGCGGCGCTGATCGCAATGGAAGAGCTACAGTCTGCCGATCTGTCGACTATCCTGCCCGAAAACGGCGCGCTATATCCCGACACCGCACTCGGCAGAAAAATGCGCCAGGCATCCCAGCTGATCAAATCCCAGCTGCCTGTCGAGGTCATTTGCGTGGATTCCGATGGCTGGGATCATCACGAGAACCTGCCGACCTATATCGACCAGTCACTGACCGAATTGGCGGATGTGTTATCGGCGTTTAACACAGATATGGATATCGGGATGGCGCGAATTACGGTTCTGGTTTATACCGAGTTCGGGCGTCGCATTGGTGAAAACGGTTCGGCTGGGACCGATCACGGAACCGGCAGCCTGGCCTATTTAATGGGTGGTGGGGTGAATGGCGGTCAGATCATCAGCGACTGGCCTGGCCTCGATACCGGAATTAACGAAGACCTGCAGATTACAACCGATTTACGCAGCGTTATGACCGAAATGCTCGACAAGCGGCTAGGTGGAACTGATGTCGGCACCGTTTTCCCTGGCTTTGGTGGACCGACCACGGTTAATGCTTTTTTAACCTGAGAAGCTGTTCGATTAATAGCATCTATTAAACCTCGATTGCAGAACCGGGTTTATCTTGTGCATCCCTGCCACCGTGGCTATGATTCCCGCTCTAACTCATTGATCTGAATTCGCGAGGAATACTTATGAAAGTCTGTGTGCTCGGCGCTGCCGGTGGAATCGGTCAGCCGCTATCGCTGTTACTCAAATTACAATTGCCTGCGGGTAGCGAGCTGTCGCTTTATGACGTTGCGCCTTTCACTCCGGGTGTCGCGGTTGATTTAAGCCATATTCCTACCGATGTCAGCGTCAGCGGATTCGTAGGTGATGATGTCGAAGCGGCGATGCAGGATGCCGATATCGTGGTAATTCCAGCAGGGGTTCCGCGTAAACCCGGCATGACTCGCGATGATCTTTTTAATGTGAATGCCGGAATTATTAAAAAACTGATCGCAGCCGGTGCCAATGCCTGTCCCGATGCCTGCTTTGCGATTGTTACCAACCCGGTTAATTCGACCGTGCCGATTGCAGCCGAAACTCTCAAGGCAGCAGGGGTTTATAACAAGCGTAAACTGTTCGGTGTTACCACTCTTGATGTCATCCGCTCGAATACTTTTGTTGCCGAAATTGCCGGTAAAGGTACCAGTGAGGTTAATGTCAGCGTAATTGGCGGGCACAGCGGGGTCACGATTTTGCCATTGTTGTCGAGCGTGGCAGGCGTCGAACTAAGCCAGTCAGACATCGAGGTTTTGACGCCGCGTATTCAGGAGGCAGGCACCGAAGTGGTCGAGGCGAAAGCAGGTGCGGGCTCGGCTACCTTGTCGATGGCGCAGGCTGCAGCCCGTTTTACGTTGTCACTGGTGGCTGCCATGAACGGTGACACGGTTACCGAGTGTTGTTATGTTCAGGTTGGCGATGACAGCAGCAGTTTCCATGCGCAACCGGTGGTTCTGGGTAGGCAGGGAGTGGATTCGATTCCGCAGTTGCCCCCACTGAGCGAGTACGAGCAGAAATTGCTGGATGAAATGCGTTCGGTCCTCGAAGGCAACATCAGCAAAGGCATCGAGTTCGCCAACGGGGAATAGATTAGCGCAGCATTGCGCGCGGGAATGACAGGAAAACAGATACGCCACTAATTAAGGACGTGATATTCTTGCGCTCATGTCTGACGATCGAATATCAAAAAACGACGCAATCGATGCCGCACTGCACCTCGACGGTGATCCCGAAAAGGTCAGGGCGTTTTACCAGGACTGGGCCAAAAACTACAACATCGATACCACCAGCTCGGACTATACCGGGCCGGTTATTTCGTCGAATTTATTGCAACAGCATCAGCCTGATACATCGATTCGATTGCTGGACGCCGGCTGTGGGACTGGTCTGGTCGGAATTGAGCTGATTACGCTTGGATACATGGAGGTGGACGGTTTCGATCTATCCGAGTCGATGGCACAGCAGGCGATTGATAGCGGCGCCTATCAGCAGGTGCTGGGTGAAATTGATATGATGCGCGCGGCTGAGCATTATGCCGCTTCGACCTACGACGCCATTTTGTCGATCGGCGTGTTTACGCTGGGTCATGTGCCACCCGAAGCGCTGGAGGTACTACTGCAATTGACAAGGGTTGGTGGTGTGCTGGTGATTTCAACGCGTACCCATTACTACGATGACAGCAATTACCAGCAGGTGGTCGATCGGCTGCTGGCCAACGGGCAAATTGAAATACTGCAACTACTCAAGAACGCCCCGTACAACAATGACGGCGATGGGCACTACTGGGTGTTTAAAAAACTGTCCTGAACCTGCGGATTCATGCTGAAGTCATAATATTCTGAACTGAACAATTTGGCTGGAGAAATAAAATTGGCTAAATCACCTAATGTATTCAGCCACTGCGCTCGCTCGCCATGGTATTCATGCAGCACAAACGAAAATGCCTTTTATGGCGAATATGCGGGCCGCATCGTTTTACTGTCGGTCGGCAATGATAGTGTCGAAGAATACTGGAAATTGCGCCGATCGGTCGCTTTGTTCGATGTGCCAGAACGTCCGCTAGAAATCAAGGGACCTGACGCGCTAGCATTTTTGAACCGGGTGTTTACCCGTGGCGTAGAGAAAATGCGCGTCGGACGCGGCAGTTACGGATTGCTCTGTCATCAGCGTGGTGGAATGGTTTGCGACGGAATTCTGTTCAAGTTGGCTGATGATCACTACTGGTATGTTCACGCCGACGCCGATGTCTACTCCTGGCTGGTGGCGCAGGCGCTCGATTTTAAAGTAGATATCCACGACCCCGATTCCTGGGTGTTACAGGTGCAGGGCCCCGATGCATTGAAGGTTCTCGCAAAGGCCTGCGACGACGGCCCTTCCGAAGAATTTCGCTATTTCGACGCTTTTCAGGGCTGTATGGGAGGACAGCGCGTTTTGATCAGCCGCACAGGCTGGTCTGCCGAAGTCGGTTTTGAGGTATACAACCTGGACCCCGCTGTTGATGGCCCGGCTTTGTGGAAACACCTGATGCAAGCCGGCGCCGAATTTGAGATGCCTGCCTGCGGCCAGTTATCGATGAACATTCGTCGTATCGAAGCCGGCATTCTGAATTACCGCACCGATATGGACTGGAATACCACGCCTTATGATATGGGACTTGGATTTTTCGTCGACCTTGATAATCACGATTTCATTGGCCGTGAAGCGCTGGTGAAAAGTAGCAAGGAGGCCCGTTTCAGTGGATTCAAGTGCCAACAGGGCAGTCCACGTTATGGATCTGGCCTGATGCATAATGGTCAGGTCGTGGGTCGAGTGACTGCCTATGAAGAATCGCCTTATCTCGAACACGGTGTCGGTTTTGCAATTTTTGACTCAGCGGAGACATTGCAAAAATCGCGACTGAGCGCGCTTGATCGACAGAGCAATGAATGCCCGATTGAACTGGTCGAGCTGCCTTTTTACGATGCCGAAAAGCGTATTCCCCGTGGATTGCCGGATGCAGAAGGATCGGTCAGGTGAGTATGAATAATCTGACGCAAGTCGACTGGAGTAAAATCCCAGCTCCCGAGGATGACGGAGGCACCGCGCATTTAAGCGGAGTGCCAGTAGAGGAAACAACATGACTTCCAGTATTTCAATTCTAATTACGGGTGCATCGGGCGGAATCGGGCGCGCGGCGGCCATTGAATGCGCCGGCAAGGGCGCGACCATCGGGGTTCATTACAACAGCAACCGTGAGCGCGCTGAAGCGACTCTGGCGGCATTGCCTGGCGATGGACATCGCCTCTATCAATCGGATATCACCGATCCCGAAGCGGTTCAACAACTGATTGAAAAGGTGGATCAGGAATTCGACGGGCTCGATGTTCTGGTTAACAACGCCGGTGTTTCGCAGCGTCAAGATATTGCGGAAATTGATTATCAAACCTGGCAGCAGGCCTGGCAGCGGATCGTTACAACCAATCTCACTGCGGCGGCAAATTTAAGCTACTGCGCATCGCAAAAGATGATCGCCCGTGGCGGCGGTAGAATTGTCAACGTGTCCTCGCGTGGCGCTTTTCGCGGAGAGCCTCAAATGCCGTGGTACGGCGCGTCAAAAGCCGGGATGAACGCGATGGGACAATCGATGGCACAGGCGCTCGGACCCAAAGGCGTATTTATCTACACCGTTGCGCCAGGATTCGTCGAAACTGAAATGGCAGCCAAAGTGCTGGCGTCAGCGGAAGGCGAGGGCATACGAAATCAAAGCACTATCGGTCGCGTTGCACAGCCGGAAGAACTGGGAAAGACGATTGCCTTTCTCGCGCTGGAAGCACCCGAATTCATGACCGGCTGCATAGTCGATGTGAACGGTGCCTCCTATCTACGGTCCTGATAACTTTTTACAGAAGCGGGACGAACAACGGAGATGGTTTGCGGTTAGCCATTGAACGGCAATTTAAGTCAGATTTTTCCTAAGTCCAACAGCCTGCTAGACAACGACACCCAGATTAAAAATAATACTGCGCGCGGCCCAGATCACGATAAAAGCAAGTGCCGCAGCGACGGAGGTAATCATGCCTGCCGGCCTGGATTGCAACCATCCTATCAAGCCGATTGAAATAACAAACAGGAATAATGCGATGGTGGCGGACGAGGTACCGACGGTGCGAATGTTTGTTATCTGTTTCAGCAGCTCGGGTGGGAACTGTTCGATACCAGCGACTCGAAGGCTGAGTGCGACATCGATATAAAGCGCGACCAGAAACAGTAACGAACTGACCGTAAATAGCACAAAGCAGGTGGTTGCCAGAAGGCCGGTAGCGCGACTGCGGAAGATCTGAACCGCGACCGCCAGCGAAAAACCGGCCATCAGACCGCTGATAAAAGACACCTGTCCGGTTTGCAGTTCGAGTAATTCGTTCATCATTTTATTTCGATTTTTAGACGGTCGCCTGGTTCAGAGTGGATTGGTATTCGGCAATCAGTCTATCGGTATTTTCAGATTTTCGCCAGCAGTGGGACTGTTAAGCATGGTTCGACAAACTTCACACTCAGGAGTAGAATTTTCGCTCTTACAAGAGGTATTTCGATATGGATGATAATGCAGAGGAAGGTATATTCCGCGCTCAGGCCACCGCGATTCAGGCTAAGGGTACGGAGGGAGATCGGCTGCGAAAGCATCACAATCGCAGTATTGTTTACCTGGACGAGCGAATTCTAACTTCGATTTACGGGCTCGCGGCGCTTGGGTTGATTGGTGTTTGGTTCGTGGCTACTTCGCCATTGGTTAATTACGGTTCATTTGCAGGGGTTATTTTTCTGACCATTCTGTTCGGTTACTCACGCATCAAACGTATTGAAAGGACCAATCACGACAGGGAGCGCGAGGCAGAGTCCTGGCAGTCTGACAAAACGGACTAGTGGTTGTTCGACCACTAGCCTGATTACTCCTGGTACCAGCTACCATCTTCGTTTTTAACCAGCCACTGATACGAGTACCAGTAGAAAACCCCGGGTTCAGTATTGGCTGGGGCGGTGCAGTTAATTTTATTGCGCCCCGGGTTTTGTTTTGCTTTGAGTGAAATCGAAATCTCTGTTGGTTGATCTCCCGGCCGTATTTTAAGGCGCGTTCCAGACGCGTCGTAACATGCCAGTTGTGCGGCACGATAAGCACCCGGTTGCAGCGTTATTCGCAGGCTGTCAATGCGACCTGAAATCGAATCGGGTTTACTGGTTTCAATTGAATCAACCGGCAGCGGCCTTGAGTTAACACTGATCGCCAGTCGATTCAGGTCTGCAAATCCGCTCGACATCGGGAAGCGAGGCACTGCCAAAAAGTCCGAATTGTAACCAACGGCCCCAGACTGCTGAGCGATGCCAAAATACCCCTTCGATTGAACCAGGGTCTTTAAGGCTTCTGAGTACTCGCCGTAGGGATAGGCAAATAGATTGGAATCCACGCCCGTTTCTGCTTTAAGACGAGCTGCTGCATGGTCGATGTCGGCGCTGACTCGACGTTGCCAGTCCTGATCGGATTCCCCGACCAGGTAACGAACCAGGTGAGCATGACTTTGGCTGTGGTTAGCCAACTCTACTCCGGCGGCGGATAGCTCGCGAATTTGGTCCCAGCTAAGATAATTTCTAAAACCGCTATCGATAGCAGCGCTACTCACAAATACCGTGAAAGGCCAGCCGCGTTGGCGTAAACGCGGAAAGGCTTCGCTATAAACTGAGAGATAAGCATCATCGAAGGTAATCGCAACGGTTTTAGCCGGCAGTTTCTCGTTGCGCGCAAGAACACCCAGGATTTGACTCAATGGCAAGACAGAGAATCCATTGTCTTCAAGATAGTCCAGATGGGCCTCAAAAACCTGTGGCGAAACACTGGTAGAGGGCGGAGTATCAGTGGCAATATGGTGGTAAAGCAGAATGACTGCATGATCGTCGGCGTTCGCATTCGATAGCCCGAACAGGGCAAAGATCAGCAAATAATATTTAATCATTGAAGGCGATCGGACTGAAATTTACGGTACTGACGAATCATCTGTTTGACCTCATCGACGTAAGCCTGGCGGCGCTCGGAGTAGAATAACAGGCCGTCGGCGAGTGATAATGCATCCGGAGTTTTACCTGTGCTGCGAAATTTTGATCGAATATCACGCAATTGACGAAAGGGTTTGCCGGTGTTGAGATTGTGCAGGTATGCGGTGACGGCATCGCCGACCGAGTCGAAAACCTGCACTTCGTGAGTTGCGCCGTCGTTGCGCCTGGCTGGTACGATGCCACAACCTTCCCGATAGCACCATTGACCGAACAGATTGTTACCTTCCCGTGCGAATTTTGACGTTCCCCAACCTGATTCCTTGGCGGCCTGCGCCAGAACCAGTGAGGCTGGAATCGAATCGACTCGTTGCAGCAGTTGATTCATGACTTCGGTCGGCTCGACCTTTTCCCTTGCTACGAAGAAATGGTCAGCCAGCGATCGGATACGCTGTTTGTCGAACAAAGACAGGTTTTCGCCTTTGGCCAGTTTGATGGATATTTCCAGCAACCGCTGGCGGTCTGCTTCAATCGAACGATTCCGGGATTCAATAATCGGAGTTAAATAGTCATAAAAAACTGCCTTGCGTTCGTTTCCGGCAGCGAAAGATTTCATATCCGGCAGACGATCCGGGCCTGTCCAGATCAGCACCACCGCAACGACAAACAAGATTGCTGAAATTACTGCCAGGCCAATGCCGATAGTGCGCTTAGGCAGGTTTTCCAGTGCGGGAATCTTTTCGTGTAAAGCTGAAATCATTGATTGTCGGGCATTTG
>QIJI01000493.1 GCA_003231795.1 Gammaproteobacteria bacterium | reverse complement strand
CGGTCTATCTGGCAGCTCGCAATCTGCCCAATATTCAGGTGATGGACATTTCAATTGTTGACCCGGTCAGTCTGATCCGACGGGAACATGTGATCATCGATGAGTCAGCCCTGAAAAAGCTCGAGGAGCGTTTGGCATGAACCCGGAAAGAGTATTTCAAATTTTGAGAATGCCGCATATCTCTGAAAAGTCGGCAATTCTCGGTGACGCTGCAAACCAGGCCGTGTTCCAGGTTTCCACTGACGCAAAAAAAGGGGAAATCAAAGAGGCCGTAGAGCAATTATTCAGTGTCAAAGTTGCTAGCGTGCGTACCGCCAATATGAAAGGCAAAACAAAGCGCCAGGGTATGCGTCGTGGTAAGCGTAGCGACTGGAAGAAAGCTTATGTTTCGCTTGAACAGGGTCACGAAATTGACCTCGCATCGATAGGTGGTTAAGACTGATGGCGCTGATTAAAGCAAAACCAACTTCTCCAGGCCGCCGTTTTGTAGTCTCGGTTAAAACACCGGGTTTGCATAAGGGCAAGCCTTTTGCGGGACTGCTGGAAAAGAAGGTCAAGTCTGGTGGCCGCAACAATGCGGGGCGTATTACGACGCGTCATATTGGTGGTGGCCACAAACAGCGTTATCGCATTATTGACTTCAAACGTAATAAAGATGGTATCAATGCGGTTGTCGAGCATATCGAATACGATCCTAATCGCAGTGCGCATATTGCCTTGTTGAAGTATATGGACGGCGAGCGCCGTTACATTATTGCCCCGAAAGGGGTTAGCGAAGGCGCTACGTTACGTTCCGGTGACGACGCCGGTATCAAGAATGGCAACTGCCTGCCTTTGCGTAATATTCCGGTCGGCTCGATCATTCACTGTGTGGAACTGAAACCCGGCAAGGGTGCCCAGTTAGCGCGTTCTGCCGGAACATCGGCTCAATTTGTCGCGCGCGAAGGTGCTTATGCCACGTTGCGTCTGCGCTCTGGTGAGACGCGCAAAGTGCTGGCCGATTGCCGTGCCGTCATCGGTGAAGTCGGAAACGGTGAACACAGCCTGCGTTCACTCGGTAAAGCAGGTGCTACGCGTTGGCGCGGAGTTCGCCCGACCGTACGCGGTGTTGCGATGAACCCGGTCGATCATCCGCATGGTGGTGGCGAAGGTCGTACTTCGGGTGGGCGTCATCCGGTATCGCCCTGGGGCACACCCGCCAAAGGATTCAAGACACGTTCGAACAAGCGCACCGACAAGCTCATCGTGCGTCGTCGGAGCAAGAGGTAAGTTATGCCACGTTCACTGAGAAAAGGCCCGTTCATCGATCAGCATCTGATGCGAAAGGTCGTGACTGCGGTTGAAACCAATAACAAACGTCCGATCAAGACCTGGTCACGACGATCCATGATCGTGCCTGAAATGGTGGGTTTAACCATCGCGATCCATAACGGACGTCAGCACGTACCGGTACTGATCAATGAAAATATGGTCGGCCACAAGCTCGGCGAATTTTCACTGACCCGTACTTATCGCGGCCATACCGTCGATAAGAAAGCGAAGAGCAGGTAAGCATCATGGAAACCAGTGCAAAACATCGTCACGCCAAGATCTCGCCGCAGAAATGTCGTCTGGTCGCAGACCAGGTTCGCGGTCTTGCGGTAGACAAGGCGTTGACCTTATTGGCCTTCAGCAATAAAAAAGCCGCAGTGATGCTGCGCAAGGTACTGGAGTCTGCTATTGCCAATGCCGAGCATAACGATGGTGCCGATATAGACGAACTCAAAGTATCGTCAGTATTTGTCGACCAGGGCCCTGTGATGAAGCGCATGCGCGCTCGTGCCAAGGGACGTGGAAATCGAATTATAAAACGTACCAGTCACATCACTGTGACCGTTGCGGATAGTTAAGAGGCCAGCATGGGACAAAAAGTACATCCAACGGGTTTTCGTCTCGGTATCGCTACCGACTGGACCTCGAAGTGGTATGCCGATTCAGACCAATTTGCCGATTTTCTGGAAGAAGACCTGAGAATTCGCAATTTTCTGAAGAAAAAGTTGGCGCAGGCTGCGATCAGCCGCATTCAGATTTCACGTCCGACCAAAGCGGTTTCAGTGACGATCCATACCGCGCGTCCCGGTATCATCATCGGTAAAAAAGGTGAAGATATAGAGAGGCTTCGAATCGAAGTGGCGTCGTTGGTATCGGCTCACATCAACAATGTAAAAATCAACATCGAAGAAATTCGCAAGCCCGAACTTGATGCTCAATTGGTTGCCGAAGGTGTCGCGTCTCAACTCGAACGCCGGGTGATGTTTCGTCGTGCGATGCGTCGTTCGGTTACGAATGCGATGCGCATCGGTGCCGAGGGCATCAAGATCAATGTGTCGGGTCGTTTGAATGGCGCTGAAATTGCTCGTAACGAGTGGTATCGCGAAGGTCGTGTGCCGCTGCATACACTGCGTGCCGATGTCGATTACGGTTTCGCTGAAGCCCTCACTACTTATGGCATTCTCGGAGTCAAGGTATGGATTTACAAGGGCGAAGTTTTCAGCCTCGAAACCAAGGATTCGGGAACCAAGCAGGCGGCCAAGTAAGAGAAGTCAGATATGTTACAGCCTAAAAGAACAAAATTTCGCAAGCAGTTCAAAGGTCGCAATCGTGGCCTGGCAACGACTGGTAGCAAGGTAAGCTTCGGTGAATTCGGCCTCAAGGCTGTCGAGCGGGGCAAGATGACTGCGCGTCAGATTGAAGCCGCTCGTCGTGCGATGACACGTCATATCCGCCGTGGCGGAAAGATCTGGATTCGAGTTTTCCCGGATGTGCCGGTATCGAAAAAGCCGCTTGAAGTGCGCATGGGTAAAGGCAAGGGCAACGTCGAATTCTGGGTTTGTAAAATTCAGCCGGGTCGAGTGCTTTATGAAATGGAAGGCGTCAATGAAGTTATTGCACGCGAGGCATTTCGTCTGGCTGCGGCCAAATTACCCTTCAAGACAACATTTGTGTCCAGGACTGTAATGTAATGAACGTATCGGAATTACGCGATAAATCAGAACAGGAATTGCGCGATGAGTTGCTCGCGTTGCGACGTGAGCAGTTTAATTTGCGCATGCAGCAGGGCGTCAATCCGGATGCCGTTCGCGGTGATCAGGTTACCAAAGTGCGGCGAAATATTGCGCGCGTTAAAACCGTGATGAATGAAAACCGTGGTGGTGAAAAATCATGACTGAAACAGTATTAAGAATCCAGACCGGCTCGGTTGTCAGCGACAAGATGGATAAGTCTGCCGTGGTCCTGATTGAGCGCAAAGTCAAGCACCCGATTTATGGCAAGTTCGTTAAAAAGTCGACCAAATTGCACATCCATGACGAAAATAATGAATGTGGCATTGGTGATACTGTACAGATTTCCGAGTGCCGCCCAATTTCCAAGACCAAGTCCTGGACGCTGGTTAAAGTTGTCGTAAAAGCAAGCTAGGTTGAAGCTATGATCCAAATGCAAACAGTATTGAATGCCGCCGATAACAGTGGTGCCCGCAAAATGCAGTGCATCAAGGTATTGGGTGGTTCAAAGCGCCGTTACGCTGCGATTGGTGACATTATCAAGGTCAGCATTAAAGATGCTATTCCGCGCGGTAAGGTTAAAAAAGGCGAAGTTTATAACGCTGTTGTTGTGCGCACCGCGCATGGCGTACGTCGCCCTGATGGTTCGTCGATCAAATTTGACGGCAATGCTGCGGTTATTCTGAACAATAACCTGCAACCAATCGGCACCCGTATATTTGGGCCGGTTACCCGTGAATTGCGTGGTGAAAAGTTCATGAAGATCATTTCGCTGGCACCAGAAGTGCTTTAACTGGAAACAACCATGCAAAAGATTAAAAAAGGTGACGAAGTTATTGTGATTGCGGGCCGCAGCAAAGGTCAGCGCGGTAATGTATTGAAGCGACTGGACGACGGTCGCCTTTTGGTAGAGAACGTCAATATCGTCAAGAAGCACGTCAAGGGTAATCCGCGTTCGGGTGAAAAGGGCGGCATTATTGACAAGGAAGCACCGATTCAGATTTCGAATGTAATGCTGTTTAACCCGCATTCTCAGAAGGGTGATCGGGTGAGTTTCAAAACTCTCGAAGACGGACGCAAAGTACGTTGTTTCAAGTCCGACGGCGAAGTCGTGGATGTTTAGGCCTGGATATTTAGGCCCGGAAATTTAGGAATAGGTTATGACCAGATTAGAGCAATATTATCGCGACACCATAGCGAAAGATCTGCAGCAGCAGTTTTCCTACAAGTCCGTGATGCAAGTGCCGCGCATAACCAAGGTTACCCTGAATATGGGTGTCGGTGAAGCGTCGCAGGATAAAAAAGTGATCGATCACGCGGTTGAAGACCTGACCCTGATAGCCGGTCAGAAGCCCGTTGTGACGATCGCTAAAAAGGCGATCGCGGGTTTTAAGCTGCGCGAAGGTATGACAATCGGCTGCAAAGTCACTCTACGTCGCGAAAAAATGTATGAATTCCTGGATCGTCTTATTCATTTTTCGATTCCACGGATTCGTGACTTCCGCGGCCTTAGCCCTAAAGCTTTCGATGGCCAGGGCAATTACAACATGGGATTGACTGAGCAGATTGCATTCCCGGAAATCGATTATGACAAGATTGACAAGTTGCGTGGTTTAAACATCAGCATCACAACCAGTGCCGGTTCCGACGAAGAAGGTCGGGCACTGCTGGCAGCTTTTCAATTCCCGTTCAAGAGTTAATACGAGTTTAGATTATGGCAAAGAATTCCATGGTACAGCGTGAACTGAAGCGTAGCCGCCTGGCGGCGAAGTACGCGACTAAGCGCAGTGACTTAAAGGCAATCATCAAGAATAGCGAAACTGGCTATGAAGAAAAGATGGCAGCGGTAGATATGCTGCAGAAATTGCCACGAGATTCATCGTTGGTACGCAAACAGAATCGTTGCCGCATCACCGGTCGGCCCCATGGTGTCTACCGTAAATTTGGCCTTTGCCGTAACAAGATCCGTGAAGCCGCTATGCGTGGCGATATTCCGGGTCTGGTCAAGGCGAGCTGGTAAGAGGACTGAAATGAGCTTACAAGATCCAATCGCAGATATGCTGACTCGCGTGCGCAATGCGCAAAAGGCGAAGAAAGTCAGTGTTGAAATGCCCGCGTCAAAGCAAAAAGCCAATATTGCGGCTGTGCTTAAGGACGAGGGTTATATCAGTGGTTTCAATGTTTCCGATGATAGCTTGCGTAAGTTGATCATTGAATTGAAGTATTACCAGGGCAAACCGGTTATCGAGCAAATGCGACGCATTAGCCGGCCTGGACTACGAATTTTCAAGTCGAAGGATGACTTGCCAACAATCAATGGCGGGCTTGGTATCGCGATCATTTCGACCTCGAAAGGGGTAATGACTGACGCCCAAGCGCGAGCTGCCGGTCACGGCGGCGAAGTGATTTGTTCGGTGGTGTAGCGATATGTCAAGAATAGCGAAAAAACCTATCGATATTCCCAACGGTGTTGATTTCAGCGTTAACGGGCGCGAAATTTCTGCCAAGGGCCCGAAAGGGTTTTTGTCAATAACATTGCACGATGCGGTCGAACTGAATTTCAAAGACAATGTGGTCACACTGTCTCCGCGCGATCAGCGTCAGTCTACAATGGCGGTTACAGGGACCATGCGCTCAGTGGTCAACAATATTGTCGAAGGCGTTAGTAACGGCTTCGAAAAGAAACTGCTGCTGGTCGGAGTGGGCTATCGTGCTCAGGTCCAGGGCAAGCAGTTAAATTTGTCACTGGGGCTCTCGCATCCGGTCCAGTTTCAGGTGCCCGAAGGCATCGAAGTTGAAACACCGATCGCTACAGAAATTGTGGTGCGCGGTTGTGACAAGCAGAAGGTAGGTCAGGTTTGTGCGGAAATTCGCTCCTATCGACCACCGGAACCTTACAAAGGTAAGGGTATCAAGTATTCCGACGAACAGGTCGTCAGAAAAGAAGCGAAGAAAAAGTAGGCAGATCATGGTTAAAAAAGAATCACGAATCCGGCGTTCGCGCCGCGCACGAGCCAAGATTGCATCGCTGGGCGCTAACCGCCTCAGTGTGCATCGCACGGCGCGACACACCTATGCCCAGGTTTTTTCCGGTGAGACCGGAAAAGTGGTTGCCGCGACTTCAACCCTGTCGGCTGATGTCAAAAAGGAAATCAAGTACTCGGGTAATGTCGATGCCGCTACTGCGGTAGGTAAAGTTATCGCTGAAAAAGCGAAAGCGGCGGGTATCGAAGTCGTTGCTTTCGATCGCTCCGGTTTTAAGTACCACGGTAGAGTCAAGGCATTAGCCGACTCCGCTCGTGAAAACGGTTTGAAATTTTAATTTTAAATTTTTAGGATAATTCGAATGGCAGACCATAGAAATAATAACGCTTCTGACGACCTGACGGAAAAATTGGTCGCGGTTAATCGTGTCGCCAAAGTTGTCAAAGGCGGACGTCAATTTGGCTTTACCGCGTTGACAGTTGTTGGCGATGGTAACGGCAAGGTTGGATTTGGATATGGCAAGGCGCGAGAAGTACCGCTGGCTATCCAGAAAGCAATGGAAAAAGCCCGCTCCAATCTGATTTCGGTTTCGATTAAGGATGGTACTTTGCAATATCCACTGAACGCGCGCCACGGTGCAGCCAAGGTCTATATGCAACCGGCCTCTGAGGGTACGGGTGTCATCGCAGGCGGTGCCATGCGCGCCGTATTTGAAGCGGTTGGTGTGCGTAATGTACTGGCCAAATGTAATGGTTCGCGCAACCCGATTAATCTGGTACGTGCCACCATCAGCGGTCTGCAAAATATGAAGTCACCTGATGATATCGCAATGAAACGCGGCAAGACCGTCGAAGAAATTACAGGTTAGTGTGATGGCCGAAGAAGAGAAAATAGTTAAAAAAGTAGCTGCTAAAAAAGTGGCGCCGAAAAAAGCTGCTGCCAAGAAAGCATCAGTGAAGAAAGCGGCACCCCCAAAAGCAGCAGCTAAAGCAGTGGCGCCGGAAAAGGCAGTCGAGAAAAAGGTGGTTGCTGAGAAAGCTGCACCTAAGAAAGCTGCGGCACCAAAAACAAATTCTACTGTCAAACGCTTGAGGGTGACGCTGGTTCGTAGTAAAAATGGTCGCCTTAAAGCGCACAAGGCCTGTGTTGCGGGGCTAGGTTTGCGTCGTATGCACCAGAGCGTGTTAGTGATCGATACTCCCGAGAACCGGGGCATGATCAACAAGGTCCACTACCTGGTCAAAGTTGAGGAAGTCTGATGTACCTGAATACTTTAAAACCTGCCAAAGGCTCCACCAAAGCATCCAAACGTGTTGGCCGTGGTATTGGCTCAGGCTCTGGAAAGACAGCGGGGCGTGGTCATAAAGGCCAGAAATCACGTTCAGGTGGTAGTGTGCCTGCGGGTTTCGAAGGCGGACAGATGCCTTTACAGATGCGCTTACCCAAATTTGGTTTTACTTCACGCGTCGGACGTTATTCGGCCGAGGTCCGCCTGAACGAGATCGAAACCTCGGGTCTTGATTCGGTAACCCTGGCTGCACTGGTTGAAGCTAATATTGTGCCGGCACGGACCAAAAAGGCGAAAATTATCCTGTCTGGTGAGCTCAAGCGTAAGGTCAGCATTGATTCCAGTGTGAATGTCACCAAGGGTGCTCGTAGCGCGATTGAAGCAGCCGGCGGCAAGGTGGCATAGCGTGGCCGGTCCTTCCGCACAACAGCTTGCCAGCAGCCTTTCGGGTGGTTCATTGAGTGAACTGCGCAAACGGATATTTTTTGTCCTGATGGCGTTGGCGATCTTCCGTGTGGGTACGTTTATTCCGGTTCCCGGAATTGACGTTAATATTATGCGCGAGATTTTCGATCAGCAACGTACTGGTATCCTCGGCATGTTTAACATGTTTTCGGGTGGTGCACTGGAACGTATGTCGATTTTTGCACTGGGTGTAATGCCGTATATTTCGGCGTCAATTATCATGCAGTTGTTAACCGTTGCCGTTCCTTATCTGGAGCAACTGAAAAAAGAAGGCGAATCAGGTCGGCGTAAAATAACGCAATATACGCGCTACGGCACGGTGGTATTGGCGACCTTCCAATCGATCGGAATTGCGATCGCGTTGTCCAGTCAAAGTGGTGGCGGTGGCCAGGCGCTGGTGGTTAATCCGGGACCGTCATTTATTTTTACCGCTGCGGTAACTCTGGTGACCGGCACCATGTTTCTGATGTGGCTGGGTGAGCAAATTACCGAACGCGGTATCGGCAATGGTATTTCAGTGATTATATTTGCTGGTATTGTCGCTGGTTTGCCATCCGCAATCGGGGGCACCTTTGAGCTGGTGCGTACCGGAGAATTGAATTCTCTGGTGATCCTTGCGTTGTTTGTAGGTGCACTGGGAGTGATTTATTTTGTCGTTTTTGTTGAACGCGGGCAACGACGCATCACCGTGAATTATGCCAAGCGCCAACAAGGGCGAAAGATGTATGCAGCGCAGAGCAGCCATTTACCATTGAAGTTAAATATGGCGGGTGTTATCCCACCGATTTTCGCATCCAGTATTATTTTATTCCCGGCAACGATGGGTAGCTGGTTTGGTCAGGCCGAGGGAATGCGTTGGATGCAGGATTTGTCGGCGACACTTTCACCGGGGCAGCCTCTGTACATCATGTTTTATGCTGCGGCGATCATATTCTTTTGTTTTTTCTATACTGCATTGGTATTTAATTCAAAAGATACTGCTGAAAATTTGAAAAAGTCAGGGGCGTTTATTCCTGGAATTCGTCCAGGGAACCAGACTGCAACCTATATTGATGGCGTGATGTCACGTCTGACACTGGTAGGCGCGATGTATATCACCGCCGTCTGCCTGCTACCGGAATTCCTGATTTTGTTCTGGAACGTGCCATTTTATTTTGGTGGTACATCGTTGTTGATTATCGTTATTGTGGTGATGGACTTTATGTCGCAGGTGCAGGCGCATTTGATGAGTCATCAATACGATGGGTTAATGAAAAAGTCGAATTTTAAAGGGTATGGCGGCGCTGGCGTAGTGCGCTAGCTAGTCACGGGATTAAGGTAAGGCCATGAAGGTAAGAGCTTCGGTTAAAAGAATGTGCAAGAACTGCAAGGTGATTCGTCGCAACGGTTCGGTACGTGTAATTTGTAAAGACCCTCGCCATAAGCAGCGTCAGGGCTAAATATGTTTGATTCATTGATTTTCGGGTATTTGACAGATAGAATCTGCGCCCGTTGTGGCCTCAGGGCTTAGGAGAACGATTTTTTATGGCTCGTATTGCTGGCGTAAATATACCGGATAACAAACATACCGTGATTGCATTGCAATCAATTTTCGGCATTGGTGCAACGCGCTCTGCTGAAATTTGTGCTGCTACCGGTATCGATCCTCAAACCAAGGTTCGAGAGCTGTCTGAAGATCAGCTTGAATCAATCCGTTCTCTAATCGAAGGCTATACCACCGAAGGTGATTTGCGGCGCGAGATTTCGATGAATATCAAGCGTTTGATGGATCTCGGGACGAATCGCGGAATTCGTCATCGTCGTGGTCTGCCGGTGCGTGGCCAACGTACCAAAACCAATGCGCGCACCCGTAAGGGACCGCGACGCCCGCTGAAGCGATAGGTAAGCATTATTATGGTTGATAAAAAAGTTAACAAGAAAAAGACGAAACGTGTTGTTTCCGATGGTGTTGCGCATATCCATGCGACTTTCAACAACACTATCGTTACTATCAGCGACCGCCAGGGCAATGCGTTGACCTGGGCGACCGCCGGTGGCTCGGGCTTTCGTGGTTCGCGCAAATCTACTCCGTTCGCGGCGCAGGTTGCGGCAGAACGCGCTGGTCAGGCTGCCCAGGAACTGGGCATGAAAAACCTCGAAGTCATGGTTAAAGGACCCGGTCCGGGACGTGACTCCGCGGTACGCGCGCTGAACGCGATTGGATTCAAGATTTCACGTATTGATGACGTTACTCCGATTCCGCACAACGGATGTCGGCCACCCAAAAAACGTCGTGTATAGGCAGAATTCGTAATGGCAAAATACATCGGACCAAAATGTAAATTGATGCGTCGTGAAGGTGCAGACCTGAGTCTGAAGTCTTCACGTCGTGCAGTTGATACCAAGTGCAAGATCGACAATCCGCCCGGTATGCATGGCGCGAGTACGCGTAAACCTCGTCAGTCTGATTACGGGCTGCAGTTACGTGAAAAGCAAAAACTGCGTCGTATTTACGGTGTTCTCGAGCGTCAGTTTCGTAACTACTACAAAGAAGCCTCGCGTATAAAAGGTTCAACGGGTGAAAACTTGCTGCAACTGCTGGAAATGCGTCTGGATAATGTCGTTTATCGCATGGGCTTTGGTTCTACGCGTGCCGAAGCCAGGCAGATGGTGAACCACAAGACAATTATGGTTAATGGTCAGATAGTGAATATTCCATCCTATAAAGTCAATCCATCGGATGTGGTTAGCATTCGTGAGAAATCTCGCAAGCAGGCAAGAATTTCCGAGTCACTGGCGCTGGCCGAGCAAATAGGATTTCCGGACTGGGTTGATGTCAACCAGAATCAGTTCGAAGGCACTTTCAAAGCGGTACCGGAACGTAGTGAGCTACCACCGGATATTAATGAACAACTCGTAGTTGAACTTTACTCCAAATAATTAGCGGGTTATTGATGACTAAAATGTACTCAGATTTATTGAAGCCGAAGCATGTTAAAGTTGAAGAACAGCAAACTTATCATGCCAAGGTCTCAATCGAACCACTGGAACGCGGTTTCGGACATACCTTGGGAAATGCGCTGCGTCGTATTCTATTGTCTTCAATTCGTGGATGCGCCATCGTCGATTGTCGGATCGAAGGTGTGTTACATGAATACACCACCATCGACGGCGTTCAGGAAGATGTAATCGATATCCTGCTAAACCTGAAAGGGGTTGGCATTGTGATGCACGCCAAGGACGAAGCTACGCTCAACATTTCCAAGAAAGGTCCTGGAGTCGTCACCGCTGGTGATATTCAACTGGACCATGATATCGAAGTTGTCGACCCGGACTATGTTATTGCGACTTTGACCAAAAATATTAATTTTGAAATGTCGGTGCACGTATTGACCGGTCGTGGTTATCAGC
Organism: Gammaproteobacteria bacterium; assembly: GCA_003231795.1. GTDB lineage: Bacteria > Pseudomonadota > Gammaproteobacteria. The sequence continues at coordinate 9,588 of QIJI01000493.1, read as the reverse complement.
CAGCCAATACTCGCCAGACCTCTGAAGAGGATGCAGCGCTGGGTCATTTGCAAATTGATGCGTCGTTTTCACCGGTCCGCAAAATTGCCTATAGCGTAGAAACGGCTCGGGTTGAGCAACGTACCGATCTGGACAAACTGATTATCGATATTGAAACCAATGGCACGATCGATCCAGAGGAAGCGATTCGAATCGCGGGTAGTGTGCTCAAGGATCAGTTGTCAGTATTTGTCAATCTCGAAGGGTCAGACGAAGAAGTTGAAGCTGAGCCGGAATCACATATCGATCCGATTCTGCTGCGTCCGGTCGACGATCTCGAGCTGACCGTGCGTTCTGCTAACTGTTTGAAAGCAGAGAATATTTACTACATTGGCGACTTGATTCAACGGACCGAAGTCGAATTGCTGAAAACCCCAAATCTGGGTAAGAAGTCCCTGACTGAAATCAAGGACGTACTGGCGTCGTATAGCCTTTCGCTGGGCATGCGGCTCGAGAACTGGCCACCCGCCAGTCTCGAAAACGACAGTAAGTTAGCGAGTTAAGAGGTTTAACGATGCGTCATCGTAATAGTGGGCGTCAGCTCAATCGTAATAGCTCACATCGCAAGGCGATGTTCAAGAATATGGCTGCTTCATTGTTCGATCATGAAGTGATTCGCACCACCTTGCCCAAGGCGAAAGAACTTCGTCGTGTTGCCGAGCCGCTGATTACGCTTGCCAAGGAAGACAGCATTGCCAATCGTCGTGTGGCCTTCAGTCGTTTGCGTGACAAGGCCGCGGTCGGCAAGCTTTTTGCTGATCTTGGTCCGCGCTACAAGGAGCGTCCGGGCGGCTACATGCGTATTCTGAAATGTGGTTTCCGCCCTGGTGACAAAGCGCCTATGGCATACGTGGAACTGGTTGATCGTCCTGATGCGGAATATGACGACGAGTAATTAAACCGTCGAATAGAGCAGCGCAGTCAATCTGCCTGGTAAATCTACTTAGGCAAACAAAAGGCCAGCAAATAGCTGGCTTTTTTGTGGGTGCAAGAAGCCTGTCGGAGTTAGGATAAATCTACTCGATATTTGCTCCGATACGTCGGACCGCTGCACTATTCTACCTCCGGTACGCCGGATCGGAACGCCGCATCGCGCTACATCCATGTAGTCGTGCGGAAAAGGCATTTTGGTCAGATTTTCCCATCCAATTCGTTAAATATGAGTAACTATACCCAAAGCACTCCACAAACGACGTGTCGCGGGGTAGGCCCTTCGCCTCATTGGATAGAAAAATCTGACTCAAAATCCCTTTCCCTCGTTACGATTACCTAAATCCGTCAGACTCCTGGAAATGTCGTATCACTGCCGTTTGTCGGTATCTGCAATTATGCCGGGCTATTTGGGATAGAATTTGTATCCGATCAAAAAGCCGTGCTGTCAGCAGACCCGGTTTTATCCTGATCGGATAACCAAAGAACCGTTAAAGTGATTGCAAAACTGAGTAGAAATATCGGGTTATTTTTTAGTAAGCTGGCACCGGGCTGGTCGAATAGTCGAATCGATGCTGCTCTGTATTCGCCTGAATCAAGCGATAAAACTGGCCGAATTCCTCGCGGATTTGAAGAAATCGAACTCAAATCGAAGGATGGCGTTATAAATGCCTACAAAAATGGAAAAGGGCCGGTGGTGGTGTTCGTCCATGGATGGGGTGGTAGTGCGAGTCAGTTTTTTCCCTTGATGCGGGGGCTGGCCCGTTGTGGTTTTACCGGGCTCGCATTTGACCACCAGGGGCATGGGAAAAGCAAAGTCAGACAAGCTACCTTGCAACAATTTATAACCACCACGAACTTTGTGCTGCATCATGTCGCTAATCACAATAGTGATGGGCTTTTCTCGGTGGTCGGCCACTCTACCGGTTGTATCGCGATTGCCAATTGTCGTAACAGTTTGCTCAAGGATTTGCCGTTATTCCTGATTTCGCCAATCTTTAATTTCCGACTGTTTTTCCTGAAAAAACTGGTTCAACTGAACCTGCACCCAGATCTGTTGAAACAATATGCCAATGGTTTTGCCAAGGTGTATAAACGTGAATTTGGAAAATTGGAACTAGCTCGAAGTCTGGATAAATATGGTGATGTGACTGTCATTGCGCACGATACCAATGACACCGAAAGCTCAATTTCGGAAACCTACAAATTCTGTAAGCGATTTCCCCTAACCAAACTACTCGTCACCAGAGAGTTTGATCACGAGCGAATCATCCATTCAGAGTCGGTATGGCAGGAATTAAAATCGCACCTAAACTACGAAGATACCACCATCAATTTTGGGCAGGATATTCTTGCCAGTAAAACCATCGTGACTGAAATATCACAGTTACCGGCTACGTATTAAATTCAGTATCTCGTCGCGTCGCTTTTCCATCATTGCGATGTCGTTGCGGGTTTCAACGTTCATGCGTAACAGTGGCTCGGTATTTGAACAGCGTAAATTAAAACGCCAGTCACCGAAATCCATACCGACGCCATCGGTGCGGTCGATCTCATGCGGTAGGGATTCGAAATGTGCATGCACTTTTTCGATCATCGCGGCAGGGTCATCGACTTTGACATTGATTTCACCGCTGACCGGGAAACGCTTGATACGCTCGTCCACCATGGCTGCCAGGCTTTTGTTTTGCAGTGAAATCATTTCGGCCAGCAACAACCACGGAATCATGCCGCTATCGCAATAGCCAAAATCCCTGAAATAATGGTGCGCGCTCATTTCGCCACCATAAATGCCATTCACCCGCCGCATGGTTTCCTTGATAAATGCGTGGCCTGATTTACTTTGCACCGGGATACCGCCGCTATCGCCGATTAATTCTATCGTGTTCCAGACAAGACGCGGGTCGTAAACGACTTTAGCGCCCGGATTCTGCTTCAGTAGTTGTGCTCCCAGTAGACCGACAATGTAATAACCCTCGATCATTCGACCGCTATGGTCGAACGGGAAGCAACGGTCGAAATCCCCGTCCCAGGCGATGCCGAGGTCGGCATTGTGTTCGATAATGGCATCGACGGTCGAGGCGCGTCCCTCGGTCAGCATCGGATTAGGAATGCCATTGGGGAAATTACCGTCGGGCTGCATCTGAATTTTTATAAATTCAAACGGCAAACGGGCCTCGAGAAGATCGATCACGGGTCCGGCCATGCCGTTACCCGGATTAACCACGATCTTGAGTGGCTTTAACTGTTCCAGATCACCGAGATAGCCTAAAAGATGGTCGACATAGTCCTGGGTCAAATCGGTGGGCGTAATCGAGCCTTTAGTACTGCACTCGCTGAAACTTTCTTCTTCGGCGATTCGGCGGATATCTTCTAATCCGCTATCTCCGCTCAGGGGTTTTGCCGATTCGCGGACAAATTTAAAGCCGTTGTAATCGATCGGATTGTGGCTCGCGGTAATCATGATGCCGCCATCGAGTTCAAGGTGAAAAGCAGCGAAGTACACCTGTTCGGTGCCGCACAGACCCAGATCGAGAACATCCACGCCACTATCGATGAGACCACGGGTGAGCGCTTCAAATAATGCTTCGCTGCTCAAACGAACATCGCGTCCGACGGCTACCTGTCGGGGTTTGACGAATTCGGCATAAGCGCGTCCGATTCGATAGGCGTTTTCCGGGTTGAGTTCATCCGGGACCTTACCGCGTGCATCATAGGCTTTGAAACAGGTAATGGCTTTGCTCATGCAGATTCCTTGTGATGCTCGATTGTTTCGAGAATTGATTTCAGGTAGTGCCCGGTATACGAAGCCTGTTCCTGGGCAACCTGCTCCGGCGGGCCGCTGGCAATAATCTGACCACCCTTATCACCGCCTTCGGGTCCGAGATCAATAATCCAGTCGGCCGTTTTTATCACGTGCATATTGTGTTCGATGACTGCAATGGTATTACCGTGATCGCGCAGACGATGCAGTACCCCGAGCAATTGTTCGATATCGTGGAAATGCAGACCTGTTGTGGGTTCATCAAGGATATAAAGCGTGCTGCCAGTATCGCGCTTGGAAAGCTCGCGCGACAACTTGATACGCTGCGCCTCACCGCCGGACAGCGTGGTCGCATTTTGACCCAGGGTGATATAACTGAGTCCGACATCCATCAGCGTATCCAGTTTGCGTTTGATCACAGGAATCGCCTGGAAGAATCGGGTGGCGTCTTCGACGGTCATTTCCAGGACCTGGCGAATCGATTTCCCCTTATAGGTAATGTCCAGAGTTTCGCGGTTGTAACGCTTTCCTTTGCAAATATCGCAGGTCACGTAAACGTCCGCCAGAAAGTGCATTTCGACCTTGGTAACACCGTCGCCCTGGCAGGCTTCACAGCGTCCTCCCTTGACATTAAAACTGAATCGACCGGGTTTATATCCGCGCGAACGGGATTCCTGGGTGCCGGCAAAAAGCTCACGGATCGGGGTAAACAGACCGGTGTATGTTGCCGGATTTGAACGCGGGGTGCGCCCGATCGGACTCTGGTTGATATCAATGACCTTGTCGAATTGATTGAGACCACTGAATGAATCGTGTTTCCCAGCGCTCAAATTACTGCCGTAAATTTCGATGGCCGCGAGTTTGTACAGGGTTTCGTTGATCAGTGTCGATTTGCCGGATCCCGAGACGCCAGTGATGCAGGTGAACAAGCCAATCGGTAATTCCAGGGTTATTGACTTGAGATTGTTACTGCTGGCGCCTTCAATCCTGATCATCTTTTTGGGATCGGCTAGCGTGCGTGAATGTGGGATTTTGATGCTTCGAACACCGCTTAAGTACTGGCCGGTTATCGATTTTGGGAAACCTTCGATTTCGCGTGCGGTACCGGTAGCGACCACTTCGCCCCCGTGTACACCGGCTCCGGGGCCAATATCGACAATAAAATCGGCTGCCTCAATCGCGTCTTCATCGTGTTCGACCACAATGACGGTGTTACCGAGATCGCGCAGGAAGGTCAAGGTTTTCAACAGACGATCATTGTCGCGTTGATGCAGGCCAATAGAAGGTTCGTCGAGGATGTACATGACTCCAACCAGACCCGCGCCGATCTGGCTGGCCAGTCGAATTCGTTGTGCCTCACCGCCAGACAGGGTTTCGGCGCTACGACTCAGTGACAGGTATTCGAGACCGACATTGACCAGAAAGCTTAGTCGCTCTCGAATTTCTTTGGTAATTTTCTCGGCGATCTCACCTCTTTTACCCGGTAACTCGAGTTGATTGAAAAAACTAAGGGTTTCATCGATTGGCATGCGGGTCAGGTCAGCGAGGTTGCGTTCAGTGATAAACACGTGGCGCGCAGCTTCATTGAGCCTTTCGCCGCTGCATTCCTGGCAGCGCTGGTTAGAAAGAAATTTTGCCAATTCTTCACGCACTGTGCTTGATTCAGTATCGCGATAGCGTCGCTTCAGATTGGGCAGGATTCCCTCGAAGGGGTGCTTTTGTACACGGTGATCACCGCGTTCATTGCGATAGCTAAATTTAACCTCTTCTGGGGAACCGTTCAGAATGACATCCTGAATTGCCGAATCCAACTTTCCAAACGGTATTTCGACGTCAAAATCGAAATGGGCAGCGAGCGATTGCAACATCTGAAAGTAATAAGCATTGCGACGATCCCAACCGCGAATCGCGCCACCGGCAAGACTCAGTTCAGGTGATTTGACGACTAGTTTGGGATCGAAAAACTGCATCATGCCGATTCCGTCGCATTCCGGGCAGGCACCGACCGGGCTGTTGAATGAAAACAGCCTGGGCTCGAGTTCACTAATTGAATGGCCGCATTGCGGACAGGCAAAGTTTGCCGAAAAGCGTATTTCTTCAAATCTGGAGTCAGGATCAATACTGTCGATCTTGACCATGCCGTCTGACAAATGCAGCGCTGTCTCGAGTGATTCTGCCAGACGTAGTTTCAGATCCGGGCGTATTTTGAAGCGATCGACAACCACGTCGATGTTGTGTTTCTTGCGTAATTCAAGTTTGGGGGGGTCATCGAGTTCACACAGCTCACCATTGACGCGCGCTCGAATAAAGCCCTGTTTTTGCAGGCTGTCAAACAACTGCAAATGTTCACCCTTGCGATTGCTGACGACTGGTGCCAGTAACATCATGCGTTCGTCGCCGGGCAGTGCCAGAATCTGATCCACCATCTGGCTGACCGTACTCGCTTCCAGCGGCAAATCATGAGTCGGGCAGCGTGGGGTGCCAACGCGCGCATATAGAAGACGCAGATAGTCGTAAATTTCGGTAATCGTGCCAACGGTGGAGCGTGGGTTATGCGACGTTGTTTTCTGTTCGATCGAGATCGCCGGGGACAGTCCTTCGATATGATCGATATCAGGTTTTTCCATCACCGAAAGGAATTGTCGAGCGTAGGTTGAAAGAGATTCGACGTAGCGTCTTTGACCTTCGGCAAAGATGGTGTCGAAGGCAAGTGAAGATTTGCCCGAACCGGACAAACCGGTGATCACGATCAATTTGTCCCTCGGCAGGGTAATGTCGATATTCTTCAGGTTGTGCGTTCGCGCACCGCGAATGGTGATGGATTCCATTGAAAACGATCGTTTAGGCCAAACCGGAAATTATAATCTTTTGAGAAATTTATTTCGCGCAATAGTCTGATAAATCTTTGCATCAGGGCGAAATAATTCCCTTTGCGCCAAAATCACTCAGTCTGGTTCCCAACCCCTCGACGAACCGCTAAAATCTCGCCTTCCGAATTCAACTGAACAACGCTGATCAATGTTAAAAACCGAGAAGAAGGCCGCTTATTCGCTTGCGCTGGTCTATGCGCTGCGCATGTTAGGGCTATTTATGATCCTGCCGGTTTTTAGCCTGTACGCTGATCAATATGAAGCTGCAACGCCGTTGTTAATTGGTTTGGCAATCGGTATTTACGGATTAACCCAGGGTATATTCCAGCTTCCATTCGGATTTCTCTCCGATCGGCTGGGTCGCAAACCGGTTATTGTTGCCGGGTTGTTAATTTTTGCCGTCGGTAGCGTGGTCGCCGCCGAGGCCGGCTCTATTGGTGAAATTATCGCAGGGCGTGCGTTACAGGGTGCCGGTGCGATTGCGGCGGCGGTGATGGCGCTGGCGGCTGATCTGACCCGTGAACAGGTCCGCCTTCGAGTCATGGCGATCATCGGCATGTCAATCGGTGCCAGTTTTATGCTGTCAATGGTTCTGGGCCCGGTGATTGCCGCCGAGTATGGCCTGAGCCTGCTTTTCTGGATTACCGCGGTGCTGGCACTGGCGGGTGTTGTGGTGCTGCTGTTTGTTACGCCACAGCCTGCAGCACCTCGATTTCATCGCGATGCCCAGTTATCGCTTAAAGATGTCGGGAAAATGATTGGTAATGTGGAATTGCTTAAGCTCAGTGCTGGAGTTCTGATTTTACACCTGGTTTTATCGGCTACCTTTGTCGTGTTTCCGCTGGTACTGAAATTCGAATTGATGATCGATGCTGCGGCTCACTGGAAAACCTATCTATCGGTATTTGCCCTTTCAGTGGTATTTCTGATCCCGATGGTGATTTGCGCGGAAAAATACAACCGCAGCAAGACCTTATTCGTAATTGCAGTATTGATGCTAATAGTGGCAGAGCTGGGCCTTGCATTAAGCCAGTCCTATGTTGCCACGTTCATATTTTTGGTCGTATTTTTCAGCGCGTTTAATTTTCTCGAGGCGGTTTTACCCACCACCGTAACTCGAGTAGCGCCCGCTGATATGAAAGGAACTGCGATGGGGCTGTTTTCCAGCGCCCAGTTTTTCGGCGCCTTTATTGGCGGAGTACTGGGGGGAGTGTTGTTAGGGCAGGACAGTTTCACATCCACATTTTTGTGGTTGGCACTCATACTTTGTGTCTGGTTCGTGATAGCGATGAGCATGAATATGCCGCAGCAACTGGCGTCAAAAATTGTTTCGCTGAAGGGGTTAACTTCGGCGGAGATAAAACAATTTGCACAAAGGATGTCTGATCTGGATGCGGTTTCCGAGACTTCGATATATGAAGATGATGAAGTTGCTTATATCAAGGTGAAAAAGGGATTTGATGATGCCGAACTGGATAAGTTATTAAACAGCAAGGCGTAAACCTTGACTCAAATGTCGCTGTTTCCCGCGTCACGGATATGCCGTGAATTAAGTCCCAAAATAAAACTGTTGCATTTAAAAACTTAATCTGTATGATGCGTCCTACAGGCTGACAGTCTGTAAGGGAGCCTGGTAGCAAACAGGCATAGGAATAGAACGGAACTTAAATATTACATGGAGTAATCATGAAAACTATCAACACACTGGCAGCGCTGGCTGCACTCACCTTTTCTTCACTCACTGCGGCCGCTCCGGTCAATATCAATACCGCGCCGGCGTCGGAAATTGCCGATGCGTTAAATGGTATCGGAATGAGCAAGGCGCAGGCCATCGTCGACTACCGTTCGGCATACGGCAATTTCAGTCAAGCTGATGAAATTGTGTTTGTCCGTGGCATTGGCGAATCGACCTTTGAAAAAAACAAAGACGATATTCTTGTCAAGTAACTAGTTGTCAGGGATGAACGTTCGGCAGGGACGCCGACTCTTATCTGAAAATATTACGCTAGGAGCACATCATGGCAAGGGGAATAAACAAGGCAGTTATTGTCGGTACATTGGGACACGATCCGGAAATCAAGTACGCGGCTAACGGAAATGCTGTAGTCAATATCAGGGTGGCTACCAACGAGGCCTGGAAGGACAAGGCGACTGGAGAAGCCCAGGAACGCACGGAGTGGCATCGAATCGTCATCTTTGGCAAGCTGGGCGAGATTGCTTCGCGATACCTCAAAAAGGGTTCACAAGCCTATTTCGAAGGCAGAATAGAAACCAGCAAATGGCAGGATCAAAGCGGAGTTGATCGCTACACCACTAAAATTGTAGCGAGTGAAATGCAAATGCTGGGGCCAAAACCGGGCGAAGCCAATTCCGCTTAAGCGAAATTCAAACTCGCTTATTCGGATTGGTGGAAGTAAAATACCGCCTTTCGAATTAGCTCGGAAATTTCGTAAATTTGCCCGAAGATCGCGCAGACCATTTTTTTAAGTAGAAATGGGATTTCACAAGAAAATTCCCGAAGAAGTCTCGTATCAGTGATTCCGGGCGACTGAGGAAATATTTCTTGTGGAATCAATAGACAAGTGAGGTCGGGCATAATTTATGAATTTTTCGGGCTAGACCCTTTTAAATTAGTCGGAGCGGCACATGGCCAGAGGCGTAAACAAAGCAATTATTGTCGGAACACTGGGACAGGATCCCGAAATCAGGTACACCGCAAACGGTGGCGCCGTGGCTAACATCAGTGTCGCCACCAACGAAACCTGGAAGGACAAGGCGACCGGGGAAGCCCAGGAGCGTACCGAGTGGCATCGAATCGTCATGTTCGGCAAGTTGGCAGAAATTGCCCAGCAGTATCTGAAGAAAGGGTCGCAGGCCTATTTCGAAGGGCGCATACAGACTAAAAAATGGCAGGATAATGAAGGCAAGGATCGCTATAGCACCGAGATTGTGGCCAACGAAATGCAAATGCTCGGTGGTCGCGGC
>QIJI01000338.1 GCA_003231795.1 Gammaproteobacteria bacterium | reverse complement strand
GACAACTCATTCATCATCGTCAGAGTGTCGACAAAATCGCCGGTCAGCTCATTTTCGTCAAGAATTTCAACTGTATGTTCTTCGAAATCTTCGGCCAGCGCCCGAAGACTGATTTCGAGATCCTGTGGAATCATCGGAAGTTGCCGGGTTTGTACCAGTTCCCGGGTCATATCGCTCAACGCTCGTTGGCCTTCGCGATACAGGGCCACAATTTCAAGATCGAGCGCCATGTTCTGGGATATTGCGGATTTAAGTGGCTTTTCGAGCAAACTCGCGAGTTCTGCAATGCTGGAAATGTCCGCGGTACGCGAAGCTCCGTGGATAGTATGTAGCGCACGGTAAATATTTTCGCCGGGAATCAGCTCCTCGATTTGTTCGGCGTGGTCAAGGGCGGAATTTACGGTGCTTAGGTGCTGTTCTACCTCTTGTTGGTAAATTATCAGAAGTTCTGGATCGAACGACAGGCCGGTTGCTTCGGCGTCGCCCCGGTCCGGGCGCTCGACTTCCCCTACCCCTTCTCGAGGCATTGGACTCATTGTCGTATCGACGAAAGGGTCGGGGGGTTCCTCCCCGGCAACCTGATCCGACGTCTGTGACGAGTTTTCGATCTCAGCGGACTCGGCTTGCTCGGCCGGCCGATTCTCATCTACCGCTTGCGGTGCTTCTACCACCAGTTCTTCGATTTCGATTTCGGTGGCCTCGACCACCAGTGCTTCCTGCTCGTATTCGAGTTCCGGGGCCTCTACTACCAGCTCCTCGACCTCCAGCTCTGACGCCTCGGGCAGTAAGGCTTCTTCCTCACCGTCCAACTCGGGCGCCTCCAGCACCAATTCCTCAAACTCCAGCTCCGACGCCTCGGGCAGTAAGGCTTCTTCCTCACCGTCCAACTCGGGTGCCTCCAGCACCAATTCCTCGATCTCCAGCTCCGATGCCTCGGGCAGTAAGGCTTCTTCCTCAACGTCCGACTCGGGTGCCTCTACCACCAGCTCCTCGATCTCAGGTTCTGCAGTTTCGGCTATCGCAGCTTCAGTATCACCCCGGTAAGATGGAACCGCGACTTCGATTTCCTGCTCGTCCTCAAAATCTTCTCCCGACAGATCAGTATCAAAATCGTCTTCGATAATCTCTACTTCAATCGCCTGCTGTGGTACTGGCTCGACATCGTCCGGCAAAAACGCAGCGCCTTCATCTTGCTCCGCTTGCAGTTCGGCCCGACCCGCCGGCGTGTCGGCATAGTCGATCGCCTGCGTATATTCAGCTTCCGACTTGCCATCTGGCATATGCGCCGCTTCGAATTCAGCGGCAGCGACTTCGCCGGGATCCAGGTCGGTATTTTCCTTCGCCGTGGCGGGAATTTGCGGTGGCTGACTCAGTAAGGTGTCATCAAAATTGGGCTCGTCCTGTGGCTCTGCATTCTGTAGTCTGCGCTCGGCTCCCTGTCCAGGATCGTCGACCTCGAAAGCTGATGGGTCAACCCGCATGGTATCGGGTTCAATTTGATCCAGCAGTGTCTGTTTCAATTTGTCATCCGGGATAACCTGGGTCGTCGCACCAACACCAATATTCCAGTCAGTCATGGTTTCATCGATGATGCGGTCATCGGGGGATTCGATCACCGACATTTGCCTGGTGTGTTCAATCAACACCTGATCTGCTTTGAACTCCGCCAGCGCGCGCGCTAGTCCGCGCAGGTAATTGATGTCTGCTGCGGGGGGCTTTCTTGACTGTAACTCTTGCACCAGCTGCGGCAGTGCTTGTGCAGCCTTGCCCACCGCATCGATAACTTGCGGATTGGGCGAAACCGTCTTATCCAGCACGCGATTCAGCAGTTGTTCAAATTCCCAGGCGAATTCACCTATCTTCATTGCGCCGACCAGGCGTCCACTACCTTTAATAGTGTGGAAAGCGCGGCGAATATTTTTCACTGCATTCTCGTCTTCAGGATGTAGTAACCAGTCCTGTTGCAAGCGCGCAATATTGACCGATTCTTCCTCGGCCTCTTCGAGGTATATCTCCAGGATCTCGGGATCGCTACCGGACTTTAAGATTTCCAGGTCTTCATCTACCGGAATAATCTTTATCGGCTTTTCAGTTACCGTGATCGCTTCAACTTCCGTGGTAATTGACTCACGGCCGGTTTCCATACCGGAATCGGGCTCGTCGTCGAGAGCCGAGTGTATTGCCTCGAGTTGTTCGCTAAAATCGCTGACAATCTGCTCTTCGACAGGTTCAGGCTGCGTCGTTGTTGTTTCGACCTTATCGACTTCTGCTGCAACAGAAATTTCAGCGGCAACGATAGGCTCCACCGGGGGAGTTTGTTCGACTTCACTGCCGCTGGGCTGCGAAGGCGGGGCAAGAATAGCATCGCCAATATCGATGACCGGCTCGATATCTACGACTTCTTCGTTGTCCTGCTCGGTTTCCGTTTCAACTTGATCAGCAACACGGGTTAAGGGTTCTGATTCTGGCGCAACTGAAACCTCTTCCACCTCGACACGAACATCCGGCTCATTTTCAACCGCTGGCTCAGCTTCAACCAGATCGACATCAGACACCGGAACATCAACCCCAACCTCGGGATCCGCCGTTTCGACGATTTCCTGTTGTGCCCGTGGTTCATCCAAAGCCTCGGGCTTCGACGTTTCGACAACTTCTTCCTGCTGCGCTTCATCGGTGGATTCATCATCGATATCGTCGGCAACAATCACTAATTCCTGGCTGTCTTCGATTCCGGGTTTGGACTGGACTTCGGATAGCAGCGCCTGCAATTGAACATCGGCGAAATCCAGTATGCTGTTGGCATCGCTACGATGCTCACCCAGCGCTTCCAGATAATATTCGAGACTGACAACCACCTGCGAGAGCGAGTCAAGGCGATTGGCCTGCATGAATTCAACGATGTCGTAGCCTTCAAGATAAGCCAGCAAACCATCAACGACCGCAACAGCACGTGGCTGGTTGAGTAATTCCAGCGCACCGCGAGATTCACGCATTAGCATGATGCTGAGGTTTATATTTTCGCTATGACTTGAGTCCTTGATAAAGTCCAGGATCGCAGTCTTGGTTTTCTGGATATCATCCAGAGCAGCCGTTACCACCGCCGTTAAAACGCTATCCAGCTCATAGTCACGTGATACATCGGTTTCGGATTTCGGTGTCTCGGCACTGACCGGCTGGCGTTTCTGCATTTGATCCAGCGCCTGCTCGACCTGCAGTAATTCAGCCGCCATCGACAGCAACACTTCTTCGCTGGCTGCCGGATCACCTTTAATAAATGTCTTAACCGTTTCAATCTGTCCTTCGATTAATTGGCGCTGTGATCCCAGACCGATCATCGCCAGAGTATCCGAGATGATGTGCATTTCCTGGGGTAGATCTTTTAATAATTCAACTTTACCCAGGTCGCCATTGACATAGACTTCGAGCGTCGATTTGACCGATTCGATATCCACCTTCATGGCTTCCGCAACTGTTTTTAACAACGCCTGATTCGGACCGGCTATATTATCCAGTACCTGATTGCGGGCAGCTTCGGAGGGCAGGAACTGCTCCAGACGATACGCGGTTTTGATCGCCTGGGTTTTGGGCCCGTCACACTCCGGCTGGGCGATATAAAACAAAAAATTCTTTATCAGCTCAATCGGTTGACGTTGTAACAGGCCGCGCTCACCGATAATCAGGATGACACGAAATAACGCATCGACCTTGCCAAACAGGTTCTTGATCGAAACCCCGAGTTCAAGTTGCTGCCGTGAAACGGATTCGATCAGTGCACCGATAATCCACCAGATACGGGCAACCTGCTCGGAGAAAGAACGCTCTTCCAGAGTTTCACATACCTTTTCCAGTCGCTTGAGGCTTTCCTCGACCGATTTCTCACGAATTACATTTAGCAGTGCCAGCTGATATATCGGGCGCAGTTTCTTCGCCAGTAATTTGGATGCCTGATTTTTATCGTTGTCGATGGCTTCAATTTCGGCACCTTCCTGGTGCATGGACAGGTCGGGTAGAAAAAGTAGCTTTTCGGAGAATAAATCCTGGTTTCTAACCGATCGAATGTCATTCAGTAGCGGTAGAATAGCGATTGGAATATCGCGATGCCCGGACTGGATATGCTCGAGGTAATCCGGCAGTTGCAATACCGCTCGCAGCATCACTTCGAGGGCCTGGTCACCATGCTGCTGCTTTTGCTGGATGATGAAATCGGCCAGCGACACCATTTCTTCGGTCAGCATCGCAGCACCATACTGCTCGATCATCACCAGAACGCCCTGGATGACTCCGAGGCGTTCCTTCACAGCCTCCAGTAATGATTCATCCTCTTCTTCGATAAAACGTTTCAGGTCGACTTCTATCTCGACCAGGTTGTCATCGATAGACTTCTTGACCCATCCAAGGGCCGAGTGTTTTATCGATGTCTCTTGAGGATCCACCGGAAAACCTAGTGCTTTGTCAGCATAATAATTGCGGCTTCAGTTAGCTTGTCTGGGTTCACGGCAAGGCGTGCCTCGCGGGCAATGGCAGTACCCTTGTCAAGAGGCGCAACGCAGTCCGTGGGCCCAGACAAGCTAACCCGCAGGGCGCTTCTGTGGTGTTCCGCTGCTGCGTTGCAGTGCTTGGCACGGGCACGGCCTGCGCACGGCGCCTTGCTGCGAAACACCACAGAAGCGCTGAAGCCGTAATTATTATGTTGACAAAGCACTACTTATTCGCCTTGTCATCAATATCTAATGCCGCCAGATTCCTGGCATCCTGAATTGCGGTGCTTTCAACCGAGCCCATACCCGGCAGTTTAAAACCGGCTACCGATTTCTGCATTTCCTTGACCATGTCGGATAATTCTCCGATCGAACCGGAAGCATGAATTGATCCCTTTGATGTCTTGGCCGTAATTTCCTGTATCACGTCCATGGTCTCGGTAATACGTACACTGTCCTGAGCCTGGTCGCGCGTCGCATCCGAAATCTCCAGGATACGCTGCGCCAGATTCATCGACACCTGCTCGATCCTGTCGAGTGCACCGCCGGCATTTTCGGTCAATTTGGCACCTTTAACAACGTTGGCAGTACTTTGCTCCATCGACACGGTAGCCTCGTTGGTATCGGCCTGGATTGTTTTTACCAGCGCTTCAATCTGCTTGGTCGCATCACCAGTTCTTTCCGCCAGTCGCTGTACTTCATCCGCAACCACCGCAAAACCTCGACCCGCTTCACCCGCCATCGACGCCTGAATCGCAGCGTTCAAGGCAAGAATGTTGGTCTGATCCGAGATCTCGGTAATCAGGTTAACGATGTCGCCAATTTCCTGGGAAGATTCACCCAGTCGTTTTATACGTTTCGAAGTTTCCTGAATCTGTTCACGAATCGTATCCATTCCCGCGATCGTCTGGCGCACGGTTTCGCCGCCTTTATGCGCGATACTGACTGACTTGCGTGCCACTTCGGCCGAGTCTGACGCGCGCTCTGAAACTTGCGACATGGATCGTGAAATTTCGGTAACCGCATCACTGGCAGCGGTAATCTGACGCGTCTGGGCTTCACTGGCTTCGGCCAGCTCACCGGTTGTATTCTGGGTTTTGCGTACTGCAGTGCGTACCGAATTTGCCGTATTGTTGATGGTACCGACCAGATCACGTAACGCGTCGATAGAATAGTTAACCGAATCGGCAATGGCTCCGGTGATATCTTCTGTTACCGTGGTATGGGTCGAAAGATCACCATCGGCCAGATTGGTCATTTCATCGAGCAATCGTAAAATTGCGCGTTGATTCTTTTCATTTTGTTCCTGGGACTCGGCCAAACTACGTTGCGAATCACGCGTGATGACCAAAATCAGAACCAGCAGCATGAGTAGAGCAAATGCACCGCTGGTATAACCGATTGCGGTATAGGTGCCGCCCGTTTCATCCCGACGCTCGACCGCCTGTATCAATTCATCCGCAGTGGTCAACATCATCGGACTCAACGCGTCGATGTTCTGCGCCGCCTGGTGGACTTTAAAAATCTGCGCAGAATTGTCGAGTATTTCACGTACGTTCTTACGCACTACCGAGTAAAGATCAGCAAACTGCAACAGGTTGTTAACCACTGCCGTACCGCTGAACTTGGTGATCCCTTTTGACGGATTACCTTCGAGCATTCCCAATAGTTGGGTTTCGACCTGGGTTGCATCGGTGGCAAACTGATCGGCAGCGGCCATTACGACTTCACCATCGTTAAGAATCTGGTTGAGGCTGTGTTTGATACTTTGAATCAGAATTACCTGGCGCGCGGCTACCGCAATATTTCGGCGCGGCGCGCCGGCCTTGACCAGACCCGATACCAGTTGATCGGATAGTAATGTCAGCCGAGGCAAAGATTCATTGATCTGGGTTACGTATTCGCTAACCGTTGCGATAGAGGATTTGGCCGCTATTACCGTGGCTACATTTTTATCGTAGTCGGCCCACACTGCTTTCAGATTGGACAATTCGATGCCCATCGTTGCGGGCAGTGGAGGCAGATTCAGTAATGCATCGCCATTGTTATAAAGTGCCAGATTATTCAGGTAACGGCCTTGATTAGCAGCAAGATCATCAAAGGCGGCACTTTGCCCGGCGGTGGCTTCGAGCGCATTAACCGCGATCTGTTGCGAGATAATCTGCTGCTTCGACGCGATCGTAATGTAAAGCTTGTTATAGCGTGCCTGCCGGCTTTCGACACTGAACATGACGACCATGACAAGAACACCGATTATCAACATTGCACCTGCGACAATCACTTTTTTATTAATTGCCTTGCTAATCTGAATACCGGGCGCAGACCCCTTTTCGGATCGGCTGACTAAATTCTTGAGTTTCTTCAACACTGCCATTGGTTCCTCAATGTTTTGCTCGCTGCTCTCTATATCACACTAGACAACGCGCAGAAAATGTTCCGCTCTGGCCAGTTTTTCAACGCTGAAAACATTCCAGCTTCGGGCCTGATCAGCAAATGTTCCGACCAGGAATTCTCCCATCGACCCGGCATCCTGTCTTATCTCCGGCTGATGATCTTCCGGTTTAAAGCGGCGCAAACCGTAAACCTCATCCACCAGCAAGCCAGCTACTATTCCCAACTTATTGATAATCATTATCCGGCTTTCCTTGCGAATATCGGTTGCCTCTCCATAAAGAAAGGCCCTCATATCCAGTACTGGCATCAAACTACCCCGTATATTGGCCAGTCCTTTTACCCAGTATGTAACTCCCGGCACCCTGATGGTCGGGGGAGGTGGCAGGATTTCGCTGACATCATCCATCTTTGCCAGTAACGAAATCCCGTTTAACGAAAATCCGATTCCAATCCAGTCATCAACAACCGCCTTGGCCACCGGTAAGCCGCTTGAATTATTGTGGCAACGCTGATCGATGGCACTCAGTAATTCAAATGGGGAAGTAATCGGCATGGACACCAGCCCTGTTAGTCTTCGTAACTTCGATCAAAACCGAGAACCTTGTTTATACGCTGGATCAGGTTCCGCTCATCAGTTGGCTTGACGATATAATCTTTTGCACCCTGACGCATTCCCCAGATCTTGTCGGTCTCCTGGTCTTTGGTGGTGATTATGATGACCGGAATAGTCGAGGTTGCCGGGTTTCTACTAAGATCCCGGGTAGCCTGAAATCCATTCTTACCCGGCATCACCACATCCATCAGGATACAATCAGGCCGGATCTTGATCGCCTTCTCAATTCCCTCTTCGCCATTTTTCGCCACCGACACTTCGATATCATTGTTCAGCAGCATATTTTTAAATACATGCACTTCTGTTGGGGAATCATCAATTATTAAAATGTGGGTCATTCAATATTTTCCTCTGCTGCCGCAGACGATACGGTTATTTATTAACATGCGTTTTTATCGCATTGATTAAATCTTCCTTGGAAAAAGGTTTGGTTAAATATTTTTCCGACCCAACGATACGGCCACGCGCACGATCGAAAATACTATCCTTGCTGGACAGCATAATGACCGGGGTCGCCTTAAAGGTCTGATTATTTTTTATCAACGCGCAGGTCTGGTAACCATCCAGTCGAGGCATCATGATATCGACGAAAATTATATCCGGCTTGTGCTCGGTAATTTTGGCCAAAGCTTCAAAGCCATCGATAGCCGTTACCACCTCGCAACCGACTTTTTTTAATAGCGTTTCAGCACTGCGACGAATAGTCTTGCTGTCATCGATAACCATGACCTTCACATTCAGGTTAATCGATTGTGCTGTTTGGCCTGCTGTCCGGGACTCGTCGTTCACATAACCCCCAATGGATAAACAGTGGGTCCCCCCACTTTGCTACGATTAGATTATATGTATTTATTCAAGCAAAACCAGTGATTTATTAAGACTAGGTGATGTAAATTCTATGATTCCGATACGATTTTCACTGACTGTTTTTACAAATACCACCAACCTGAAAAGTAGTCCAAAAAGCGATGTTTAACAAGCAGTCTTTTGCAACGGCTGCGTATTACCCAGGTGAAATTTTAATGTGCTCACCGGCTTATTTCAGTAGTATTCCTGCTTCGATTAATGACGCAACCACGATTGATCAATTCTGCCATGTCCGCTACCCGTAAACTCGGCGTCGTGATGGACCCGATAGAGTCTATTAAACCCTGGAAAGATTCCACTCTGGCGATGATGCTTGAAGCCCGGCATCGAGACTGGGAGATCTATTATTTTCAGCAGCAAGATTTATTTTTCGATAACGGGGTTGCCATGGGGCAGTATCAGACCTTGTCACTGCAGGATGACAACGAACACTGGTTTGATGTCAAGCAGACAGGCACCTGCAAACTGGCCGATCTGGAGGCCATTTTAATGCGCAAGGACCCGCCATTTGACCTGGAATACATTTATTCCACTTACCTGTTGGAGCAGGCTGAAGAAAGCGGCGTGTTGATAGTCAACAAACCTGCCAGCCTGCGTGATTGCAATGAAAAGCTGTTCACCCGAAACTTCCCCGAGTGTTGTGTCGATACCCGTGTCAGTCGCGACAGCGGGTTGCTGAAAGCCTTTGTTGAGCAACACCGCGACGTCATTATCAAACCTCTGGACGGTATGGGTGGAAAATCAATTTTCCGGGTACAAGCCGGCGATCGAAATACCAACGCTATTATCGAAGCGGTCTCCAATGACGGCCGTTCTCAAATTATGGTGCAACGTTATATTCCCGAAATTAGCGAGGGCGATAAACGAATCTTGCTGATCGACGGTATCGCGATTCCTTACGCGCTCGCAAGGCTGCCTGCCAAAGGTGAAAATCGAGGCAATATCGCTGCCGGCGCCACTACCCGCGGACAAGCTTTGAGTGAGCGTGACCAATGGCTTTGCCATCAAATTGGACCGGAATTGCGAGCACGGGGCCTGATTTTTGTCGGTATCGATGTTATCGGTGACTACATTACCGAAATTAATGTAACCAGCCCGACCTGCATCCGCGAACTCGATCGGGAATTCGAAATCAACATCAGTGCAGATCTATTCGAGTGTATCGAACAACGGCTCTCCGTTTAGTGGTTCGACCACTAGCCCGCATTTCTCACCACCCCTTCTCGGCAATTGCTCCTGCATTGCTCTACCTCCTGCATCCATGCAGTCGTACTGCGACAGCGCTATGCGGTATCCCACATGACTTTCACTCGGTCAGAGCGCTCAACAGTGTGTCGACAATGCCTGCGCGCTCTTCGGTCGCGAAAGACACGTGGGATACCACCTTTCGCCGTCTCGGCAATTGCTCCTGCATTGCTCTACTACTGCACATCCATGTGCATATCGCTACGAAAGGTGGTGAGAAATGCGGGCTAGTCGGGTTTCTGCTATGCCTGCTCGTACTCGCTGGTTGCGAGCGCAAAGATCGTCTGGTCGAGCAACATTTGCTCGAATTCGGTACCATAATCAAAATCACCCTGATCACGCAGGATCTGGCTCGGGCTGAAACCTTGCTGGCTGAAATTGAAGCCCGGCTGAAAACTTACCGCAAACAATGGCACGCATGGGAAGACAGTGATCTGACACGGTTTAATCAAGCGCTGGCTAAAGGTGAAAATGTGCCCGTACCCCGGTCCCTGCAACCGTTGTTGCAACTAAGTCAAAAATATTACCGCGCAACCAATGGCCTCTTCAACCCTGCCCTTGGCAAGCTGATCGCCGCATACGGATTTCACGATTCAAACATCGATGTCGATAGCATTAACGCGATCAAGTCAGATTTACCCGGCATGGATGACCTGGAAATCAATGCCCAGGTTGCCAGCAGCCGCAATCGGCATCTGCAAATTGATCTCGGCGGAATCGCCAAAGGTTACGCCATTGGTCTGATCGGCGAATTTCTCGACGCCCACGAGATTACCGACTATATCGTCAATGCCGGGGGAGACCTGTTAACTTCCGGAAGTCGCTTTGGCAAAGCCTGGCGAATCGGCATTCAGAACCCTTACGCTCCCGGTGCTATTGCGTCTATCGACATCGAAGGAAGGTACAGCCTGTTTACCTCCGGAAACTACCAACGACAGTATCGACAGGGCGGAGCTAAAGCCCATCATATTATCGACCCACGAAGTGGTGAATCTTCGCGCGGCCAAAGCTCGGCGACGGTATTGATGCGTGACCCGGTACGCGCCGATGTTGCGGCCACCTCGTTGATGGTGGATGGGGTCAACGGACATAAAATGCTATCAGATGCGCTCGAAATCGACGATTATTTGATCATTACCGAGTCACGTGAAATTCTGGTTAGCCGATCAATGGCTGAAAAACTCGAATTTACAACCAACTGGCCAATTAAAATTGTTAATTAATTCAATGGGATTAGCTGGTTATCTCGACTGATTCTTGGCACAATAGTGTCCAACTATGGCACAGTCTCAAGATATCAGGCTCCGTATTTCCGCCAGCGACCGTCTCGGTTTCACGCTGTTTCTGGCGTTAATGCTGCACGCAATCGTCGTGCTGGGGGTTGGCTTTACCCGGTCACAGCCAGCCAACCAGGATGCGATCCCAAGTCTTGATATCATTCTCGCCAATTCACGAAGTTTTGAAGAAGTCGAAAATCCCGATTTTCTGGCACAGGCCGACCAGGCTGGTGGCGGCAAGGCCGATGACAAAGCGCGACCGAGTGCGCCGGTATCAGCGCCTACACCGATTGATCAAAAAGGATTGTCCGATCAGGATCGCAGCGAACAACGAAAGCAACAGATCGCTCTTAACAGTCTCTATTACCTGACCCAGAATGAATCCGACAGCTTCATCAAGCAGCAAACCCAACGCCGCGAACAGCAGTCAGACACACAACAATCGAGCGAGATCGAACAACGCCAGAGCAAAATTTCGCGCTTGCAGGCCGAAATACGGAAAATGACAATCGACTATGCCAAGCGCCCCAAAACAATCACCCTGACCGCCAGCACGCGCAAGGCAATCGAAGCCAGCTATCTCGCCGGTTGGGTACAGAAGATCGAAAAAACCGGCAATTTGAATTATCCGCAGGAAGCACGACTCAATAATCTCAATGGACGCCTACGCATGAGTGTATGGCTGAATGCAACCGGCGAGGTGATTAAGGTTGAAATTACCAGCTCTTCCGGCACTAGCGTTCTCGACGAGGCAGCGAGACGTATTCTGCGCATAGCGCAACCTTTTGCGCCCTTTCCTGAGGAATTGAAAGAACGCGCTGACCAGATAGTCATCATTAGAACCTGGGACTTCAAAAGCAATCGATTTCAGACCAAAAGCGGAGTAAGCTAGTGCTCTTTCAGCATGATAATTACGAGTTCAGTTAGCTTGTCTATGACAGAGCAAAGCGCCAGTCTTGTCGATCAATGCCTGATTGCAACCCCGGCAATCAAAGACCCTATTTTTGCCTCCAGCCTGATCTACATGTGCGAACACAGCGAGCACGGCAGTATGGGTCTTGTGGTAAACCACGAAACTACCCAGGTTCTGGACGACATTTTTATCCAGCTCGATATCAACTGTGAAAACGAAGGCACTAAAAACCAGCCGGTTTACATCGGCGGTCCGGTGCAACTGGAACAGGGTTTTGTACTGCACTCTAACGCCGATTCCTGGCAAAACAGTGTCGAAGTCTCCAGTGGAATTCATCTGACCAGTTCGCTCGATATTTTGCGTGCTATTGCCGCAGATGACGGGCCCGACGACTATCTCGTGATTCTCGGGTTTTCGGGATGGGCCTCCGGGCAACTCGAATCGGAATTACAGCAAAACTCATGGCTCACTTCGACTTGTAACCCCGATCTGCTGTTCCATCAAAAAACAGAAGACAAATGGCAAGTGGCATTTGATTCGCTGGGTTTTGATATCAACATGCTCTCCCCTGTGAGCGGGAATGCCTGACGGAATCAAGACCGTCATCGGATTCGATTTTGGCAGTCACTCTATTGGTGTTGCGGTAGGCCAGACTGTGACTCGACTCGCCAGCCCGCTCGACGCCATTAAAAACAACGACTGGAAACGCATCGAAGGCCTGCTGAATGAATGGCATCCACAGCAGCTGATAGTAGGATTGCCGCTCGACATGGAAGGTGGAGAACAGGAAATAAGCTCGCGTGCACACCGATTTGGACGCCAGCTGGAGGGTCGATTCGGAATCAAAACTACTCTCGTCGATGAAAGGCTGACAACACGTGAAGCCTATCAGATGGCAATCGAATCGGGGCATAGAAAAACAAAGGCTGAAATAGACAGTCTCAGTGCGCTGCTGATCACCGAATCCTGGTTGCGCGATTACGATCAGCCATAATTACCGAAGAACTACAGGGTATCTCTAAAAATAGTGATTTTTCAGTGAGTGCAAGGCGGTCCGACGCATCGGAGCACCGCGCGCACGACTACATGGATGTAGCGGTCCGGCGTCCCGGAGGTAGATCGGAGCAGGAGCCAGAGCCGAGAACCGGAGTGTACTTTAGTACATGAGGATCGACCGGGCTGGCGCACCAGCACGGAGCTTATGTACAGGGATGTACGGTATGCCGATTTTGCAGGAGCAAAAATCGGTGACGCGGCAATCGCTGAAAAAGCGCATTTTTAGGATGCCCTGCTGTTTTCATGCCGGTTATATGCTATAAAGCGTCCGCATCTAGAAGTGGAGTATTCGTGTCCCTACCATCAGTCGAATCACTGATCGAAAAGCTGGCTCAGGCACTGACTCCCTATTTTTCTTCCTCCGACTCCCCTCCCATCCTGGTTGGTATTGAAACCGGCGGCGCGTGGATAGCACAACAGTTGCATCAGACCCTCAACCCGGAAGCCGAGCTGGGGCGATTGAATATTTCGTTTTATCGCGATGATTTTACTCGCAACGGCCTGCACCCGACCGTGCAACCATCAAGCTTACCCACCGACATCGACGATAAAACCATCATCCTGGTTGACGACGTGCTGCATTCAGGCAGAACCGTTCGCGCAGCAATGAATGAAATTTTTGACTACGGACGCCCTCGGCAAATCGTGCTTGCGATTCTGATCGACCGCGGTGCACGTGAAATTCCTATTCAGGCCGATATCGTTGCTGCAACCATGGAGCTGGATCCGGGTTGCCATATAAAGCTCGAAGGCCCTGATCCGCTTAAGCTGGTCATCAGGCAGTTGGAGCGTGATGGAGAATAATATTCAACTTGACGACCAGGGCAGGCTGCGACATTTTCTAAGCATCGAAGGCCTCGACAAAACGATTCTGACCGAGATTCTCGACACCGCAGAATCCTTCACCTCGGTAACCGACCGTACGATTAAAAAAGTACCTATACTACGCGGCAAAACTGTCGCCAACCTGTTCTTCGAAGCCAGCACTCGTACCCGATCCACTTTTGAACTGGCTGCACAGCGCCTGTCAGCAGATATTCTAAGTCTCAATGTCGATACGTCGGCAACTGTCAAGGGAGAGTCCTTACTGGACACACTGCAAAATCTGGAAGCGATGCAAATTGATATGTTCGTGATTCGTCATCAGGACAGCGGTAGTGCCCATTTTTTCGCGCAGCATGTACGCCCCGGCGTTTCGGTACTGAATGCCGGTGACGGCCAGCACGAACATCCGACACAGGCAATGCTCGATATGTACACCATTCGACATTACAAAAAGGAGTTCACCGGCTTACGAGTCGCAATCGTCGGCGATATATTGCATTCGCGCGTTGCACGGTCACAGATTCATGCACTCAATTTACTCAATACTGCCGAAATCAGAGTGATTGCGCCGCGCACTTTGTTACCGGTCGATACCGAGGCACTGGGTGTATCGATTTATGAAGACCTTGAAACCGGCCTCACCGATGTCGATGTGGTGATCATGCTACGTTTACAGAAAGAAAGAATGCGTGGCGCGTTATTGCCGAGTGAAAAGGAATATTTTCGCAGCTACGGACTCACACAAGAACGGCTGCAACGCGCCAAACCCGACGCTATCGTGATGCACCCCGGCCCCGTCAATCGAGGCGTTGAAATCGAGTCAAGCGTAATGGATGGCAATCAGTCAGTCATTTTGCAGCAGGTCAGTTTCGGCATTTCAGTTCGAATGGCAGTCATGTCGATGATTGTCGGGCAATCAGGGCTGGCAGGAGGCGAGTCGTGAGTCTGAAGATTTCGAACTGCAAGCTGGTCGATCCGGCTGGAGCGAAGATCCGAAAAGCCGATCTCTATCTGAACAATGGACAAATTGTCGGTATCGATTCACCGCCCAACGGTTTTAAGGCAGCTCAAAGCATCAACGCCAATGGTCGCTGGGTGATGCCCGGTTTGATCGACTGTCAGGCGCGACTGCGCGACCCGGGGCAGCCCGAGAAAGCCAATATTGCGAGTGAAACCGAAGCCGCGATTAAAAACGGAATTACCAGTCTGTGCATACCTCCAGACACGCAGCCGACGATCGACAATTCAGCCACTGTCGAATTAATCCATCACCGTAACGAAATGTATGGTCATCAGGCAAGGGTTTACCCGATTGGTGCGCTCACGCGCGGACTTGGCGGCGATCAGCTAAGTAATATGGCGAGTCTGCGCGCAAACGGTTGTATCGCTTTCAGCAATGCCCAGCAACCACTGCTCAACAATCTGGTACAGAGGCGCGCCATGGACTATGCCGCGGGTCTACAGTCTCTGATCATTATTCAACCGATAGATCACGACCTGCTGGCAAACGGCTGTGCGCACGAGGGGGCAATAGCAACCCGTCTTGGCTTACCGGCAATTCCCGAAGCAGCTGAAACCGCAGCACTGGCAAAAGATATCGAACTGGTCGCCCAGACCGGTGCCCGAACCCATTTCGGGCAGCTCTCCTGTGCGCGGTCGGTCGACATGGTTCGACGCGCAAAAGCCAAGGGCTTGCCGATCAGCGCGGACTGCGCGATGCACCAGTTGTTTTTAACCGACCACGATATCGGTCACTTCGACAGCAACATGCTGACCCTGCCCCCACTGCGCAGCCAGTATGACCGCGACGCGTTACGTGCCGGGGTAGCCGACGGCACTATCGATTGTCTCTGTTCGGACCACCAGCCCCACGAAGTTGACGCCAAACTCAAGCCCTTTCCGTCGGCCGAGCCTGGAATCAGCGCTCTCGATACATTGCTGGCGCTGGCACTTCGCCTGGTTGAGGAAGAGCTGTTACCGCTACCCGAATTGATCGCAAAATTGACCTTGAACCCGGCCAGAATTCTGGGCTTGCCGGGAGGTAATATCAATGTCGGTGAAGTGGCTGATCTGATTATTGTAGACCCGGATGCTCACTGGATATGTAGCGCCGAAAATTTTATTTCCAATGGTAAAAACACAGCTTTCGAAGGCTGGGATTTTAACGGCAGGGTCACCCATACGCTGGTTAACGGCGAAATCGTTTATCAGGCCTGAATTAGTGATGTTTCGGGTTGAATTTTAGACCCTCCCGATTTGAGCAGGGGCGTCTAGCCCGGGCTAGACTTCTTCCGAGGGTAGCGTCAGTTCTTCGAGGTCACCCTGCTTGTTCAAGTTGTGACGCGTATCTTCTTTTTCAGGTTTATGTTCACCCCCGAAATTGATTTTCCATTCGAGGTTGGTGCTCGAGTCGGCATAGGACAGCGCATTTTTGATGGAAATCGTATCAGCCTTATATAAATTGTAGAGCGATTGATCGAAGGTCTGCATACCAACAGTATCCCCTTTTTCCATGATTGCCTTGATTTCGTTGAAATTACCATCACGCAGCAATTCCGAAATATAGGGTGTGTTCATCATGATTTCGACCGCGCATGCCAGCTTACCCTGCATGCCCGGGACAAGGCGTTGCGATATTACCGCCTTCAGGTTGAGCGATAAATCCATCAATAACTGCGCGCGCATATCGGCCGGAAACATATTCATAATTCGGTCCATCGCCTGGTTTGAGTTGACCGCGTGCAAGGTTGTCAGAGCCAGATGCCCGGTATCGGCAAAATCAATTGCCGCTTTCATGGTTTCAGAATCACGCGCCTCACCGATCATGATAACTTCGGGGGCTTCACGCAATGCCTCCCGCAATGCATTCTCATAACTCAAGGTGTCGATGCCGACCTCGCGCTGCGAGACGATGGATTTACTATGCCGAAATACGAATTCGATCGGATCTTCGATGGTCAGTATATGTCCGCCAACAGACATATTGCGATGGTTTAGCATAGCAGCCATGGTGGTTGATTTACCGGAACCGGTTGAGCCCACTACCAGCACCAACCCGCTTTGGCTCATAACGACTTCCTTCAATACCTGCGGCAGACCTAATTCGTCGATGGTCGGAATTTCCCATTTGATGTAACGAATGACCATCGAAACTTCGGAGCGCTGGATAAAAATATTGACACGGAAGCGACCGACATCGTTGAGCGTGAAACCGAGATTCAACTCGCGGTTAATTTCAAAATCACGGACTTGTTCGTCGTTGAGCAGACTATAAGCCAGCTTTTGCACCTGCCCGCTTTGAAACGGTTTTTTTGCAATCGCAGTAGTATCGCCCTGAGTTTTCATATTGGGCGGAGCGCCAGTTACAAAATACAGGTCCGACGCCTGCTTATCGACCATGATTTTCAGGTAAGGTTCAAGCAGACTGGTAGTAGGTTCGCGCGCCATTAGATAATTCCGCCGGCCTGTTCATCATCCGATTCTTCAAGTTCGAAATCGCGATGATCCTCAACCACCCCGGTCTTCCGTGCGGTATCACTTTCGAGCTTGATACGCAGACGAATATCGTTAACTGAATCCGCATTACGCAGCGCGTCTTCGAATGTAATTTTCTGGGTTTCGTAAAGCTCATACAAGGCCTGATCGAAGGTCTGCATGCCAGCCTCGTTAGACTTCGCGATCAACGTCTTCATTTCATGTACGTCGCCCTTGAAGATCAGATCTGCCATCAATGGTGTATTCAGCATAACTTCGATCGCCGGGATTCGTCCTGCACCATCGATATTCGGAATCAGGCGCTGCGATATCAATCCCTTAAGATTGAGCGACAGGTCCATCAGCAATTGCATACGCCGCTCATCGGGGAAGAAGTTGATAATTCGATCGAGCGCCTGGTTGGTGCTATTAGCGTGTAGCGTCGACAGACATAGGTGGCCGGTTTCAGCAAATGCGATCGCGTGTTCCATGGTTTCTCGATCTCGAATCTCACCGATCAGTATTACGTCGGGAGCCTGTCGCAGTGTATTTTTCAACGCAATTTCATAAGACTCGGTGTCGACACCCACTTCACGTTGGGTGACCAGGCAATTACCGTGATCGTGCACAAATTCGACCGGGTCTTCGATAGTGATAATGTGACCATGCGAATTCTGGTTGCGGTAATCGACCATCGACGCTAATGATGTCGATTTACCTGAACCGGTACCACCGACGAATATAACCAGACCGCGCTTGGTCATCGAAATATCTTTCAGGATCGGCGGCAAATTCAGTTCTTCGAAACTGGGTATTTCGGAATTGATGATACGCAGAACCAGGCCGGAACTGCCTCGCTGCACAAATGCATTAACACGAAATCGGGCAACGCCAGGCAAGGCAATGGAAAAATTACATTCCTGCTTTTCTTCAAATTCAGAAACCTGTTTGTCGTTCATGATCGATCGCGCCAGCATTTGGGTATGATTCGGCGACAGGTTTTGTTTGGATACGGTCGTGACCTTGCCATCCACTTTCATCGCCGGTGGCGAACCGGTGGTGATAAACAAATCCGATCCATCCTTGCTCACCATCATGCGCAGCAAATCGTGCATGAAACTAATTGCTTTATTTCTATCCATTAAATTCCCCTGGCTTGGTACCGCACCTACAGTGTGTCCGGATGTGCGGCCTTGCGAACAGCCTCGTCCTTGGCAACAAGCCCCTGAGCCAGTAATTCTTTCAAATTCTGATCCAGGGTCTGCATTCCGACATTCTGTCCAGTTTGAATAGCAGAATACATTTGTGCAACCTTGTCTTCCCGGATCAGGTTACGAATCGCCGGTGTACCAATCATGATCTCATGTGCAGCTACCCGTCCACCGCCGATTTTCTTCAACAGGGTTTGCGAAATAACCGCTTTCAGCGACTCTGATAACATCGAGCGCACCATTGCTTTTTCAGCGGCAGGAAATACATCGACGATACGGTCTATGGTTTTGGCAGCAGAGCTGGTATGCAGAGTACCAAATACCAGGTGCCCGGTCTCTGCAGCGGATAGCGCCAGTCGGATAGTTTCCAGATCACGCATTTCACCGACCAGAATCGTATCCGGATCTTCACGCAGGGCCGAACGCAATGCTTCGCTGAAGCCAAGCGTATCACGGTGCACTTCGCGCTGGTTTACCAGACACTTTTTACTTTCGTGCACAAATTCAATCGGATCTTCAACGGTTAGAATGTGACCGTACTCGGTATCGTTTTTATAATCGACCATGCCGGCCAGCGTGGTCGACTTACCCGAACCGGTGGGTCCGGTTACCAGTACTATGCCACGGGGATACTCCGAGATATCCTGAAAAATCTTGGGAGCACCCAGATCTTCCAGACTAAGAATGGTTGATGGAATCGTCCGGAATACGCCACCGGCACCACGATTGTGGTTAAACGCGTTAACCCGGAAACGCGCCAGTCCCGGTATTTCAAATGAAAAGTCGGTTTCGAGAAATTCCTCGTAGTCTTTGCGCTGCTTGTCGCTCATGATGTCATAAATCATGTCGTGCACCTGTTTGTGATCCATTTCAGGTACATTGATGCGGCGAATGTCGCCATCAACCCGGATCATTGGCGGTAAACCGGCGGAAAGGTGCAAATCGGAAGCGCCCTGTTTGACGCCAAAAGCCAGAAGTTGAGCTATATCCATGAAGTTTCCTTAGTTCTGTTTACAGGTTTTGTAAATTTCATGCTGGTTTTTATATTATCGCCGGCTGGTAAACGAATTATAATCGAGGCACTCGCGACAGCCTTGCATTAACAGAAACTATAGCAAAACCTATGCAGAACATCGAAAAAAATCTCAACCAGATACGTGCGCAAATATTACAGGCCGCCAAACGCTACGAACGTGACCCAGATTCAGTTTTGTTACTTGCCGTAAGCAAGCGTAAACCCGCCGCCGATATCCGACATGCCTGTCAGTTCGGTCAGAAAGATTTTGGCGAGAACTACCTGCAGGAAGCGCAGCAAAAAATGCAGGATCTCCAGGATCTTGAGATCTGCTGGCATTTCATCGGCGCGATACAATCAAACAAAACGCGGGATATCGCACAATCGTTTGACTGGGCGCACTGTGTAGACCGGGTTAAAGTCGCCCGGCGGCTGAGCGATCAGCGTCCTGCCACGCTGCCACCTCTGAATGTCTGTATTCAGGTGAACCTCGACCATGAAGCCAGCAAAGCCGGGATTGAACTCGCCGAGGTAGCCGATATGGCGTCGGCAATTGCGCAGATGCCCGGCATTCGATTGCGCGGTTTAATGTCGATACCGGCCCCGCGTGACAATTTTGAGCAGCAACGTGCCGCATTTGCACAACTTGCCACTGCGCTGGAATCGCTGCGGCAAGAGGGTATTAGCTGTGATACCTTATCCGTGGGTATGACCCAGGATATGGAAGCTGCGATCGCAGAGGGCTCTACACTGGTAAGAATCGGAACTGCCATTTTCGGGGAAAGAACTTGAGTTTAAAAATCTGCTTTATCGGCGCGGGAAACATGGCTAGCAGCCTTATCGGCGGTCTGCTGGCCAATCAGCATTCTCCAGATCTGATCACCGCCTGTGACATCAACCGGCAACAGTTAGCGGAATTGCAACTGCGATTCCAGGTTGAAATCAGTGATGACAACCAAAACTGCGCGGCCGATGCAGATATCGTCATGCTGGCGATCAAACCGCAAGTCATGCGGGAAGTCTGCCGAAATCTTGCCAAACTGCCCTACAACCCCGATCAGATGTTTATCAGCATTGCAGCCGGGGTACCCGCTACCGCTATCGATCAATGGCTCGGGACAGGTCGGGCGATTGTCAGGTGCATGCCCAATACACCTTCGTTACTGCAACTCGGAGCTAGCGGTTTGTTCGCCAATGAAAAAATCAGTGAATCCCAAAAACAATCGGCACAACAAATCATGAACGCGGTAGGAATCAGCATCTGGGTCGACCAGGAGTCCGATCTCGATGCGGTAACCGCGATATCCGGTAGCGGCCCGGCATACTTTTTTTATTTTATCGAATTACTCGAAGCCGCTGGCATCAAACTGGGGCTCCCGGCGTCTACCGCGGCGCTCCTGGCACGACAAACGGCGCTGGGTGCAGCGACCATGGCCATGCCCGAAGACGTGGTTAAATTGCGTCAACAAGTCACTTCAAGGAAAGGAACCACCGAGCAGGCAATATTGTCATTTCAGCATGACGATTTAAAACAACTGGTTGAAAATGCCACCGCAGCGGCTCATCGTCGATCGAAAGAGTTCGCCGCCGAATTTACCGGAGAAATCTGACTATGGGTTCTGGCTACCTGGTATCGCCGTTGGTGTTAATCACTAACACTCTGTTTGATCTTTATATTCTGCTGGTAGTGCTACGTTTTCTGTTACAGATGTTACGCGCCGATTTTTATAATCCGGTGTCACAATTCATAGTCCGGCTGACGACGCCTCCGCTGCGCGTGTTGCGACGTTTCATCCCGAGTGTGTCGGGTCAGGACAGCGCGGCGATCGTGTTTTGTCTGCTGCTGATATTTTCAAAATTTATGCTGATGCGCATGTTATCGATTCCAGTGATCAGTATCGGTGGTGTGATGGCCCCGATTGGGTCTGTGAGCCTTGCCGGATTACTGGTATTCACCGTCGCCGATCTCATTGCATTATTCCTCACCGTGTTTCTGGTCGCGGTTATTATTCAGGTAGTGCTGAGCTGGATCAGTCCGGGAAACTATAATCCGATGATCGGGCTGGTACAGAAAATTTCAGATCCGATTTTAAAACCGATGCGCAAAATCCTTCCTTCCTTCGGTGGCCTCGATTTATCCCCAATATTTGCGACCCTGGCGCTGCTGGTGGCAAAGATGTTGATTATCCCGCCAATCGTCTACCTGGGTAATTTTTAGTAGCAGGTTTTACGCACTTCCTGATGAAATCACTTTCCAAAGTGCACCATTCTATGAAGAATATGAAATATCACTAGTGTCCCACACGTTTAACACAATATAGCCTGTAACTAACTGATTTTATATAAAAAATACCCACTTTTAGGGTGTCACCGACTTGAACTGTTCATCAATACATATTAACCCTAAACCATCTTTCCAGTCCCTGGGGCAGCGGTCTTATGTACATGGGCAATCTCGTTTTTTCTCAAGTTATGGAACATCTACCGTTGCACACCTTCCGTCTGTGCGACTCGGTGCGACTCGGGATGCTGCGACTCGTGTGCTGCGACTCGGGACACCCACCCTCCAGGAGCCAGGGTTCAACCCTCCCGATAATCGAGAAATATTCAGTAGAATCGAATGCAGAGTCGGTGGAACCGGTACGTA
>QIJI01000154.1 GCA_003231795.1 Gammaproteobacteria bacterium | reverse complement strand
GGTATAGCTGTCGGCACCCCCGGACAGGCATACCATGACGCGATCGCCGGCTTCAATCATACCGAAATCGCTGATCGCCCTTCCACAGGCACCTCGAATCTTGCGTTCGAGTTGACCGAGGCTGGACTTTTTCATCGAACGGGTATCAATTTCCAATTTGTTTGCCACGGCCATATTATTTTCTCCAGAACCCCGGCGTTAGCAACACCAGCAATGTGAATATTTCGAGCCGTCCCAGTAGCATCGCGAAGCTAAGAATCCATTTCGCTGGATCACTGATCGAGGCAAAATTTTGACCTACATCGCCGAGTCCCGGACCCAGGTTGTTGAGGCAGGCCGCTACCGCGGAAAACGCAGTTTCCAGATCAAGCCCGGTCGCCATCAAGGCCAGAATCATCAGTGCCGAAATAGCAAAGTAAGCAGCAAAAAAACCCCATACCGCTTCCAGCACTTTCTCCGGGAGTGCTTTCTTGCCAATTTTGACCGCAATCTGCGCATTGGGATGAATCAGTCGCTTTAGTTCGCGCGCACCCTGCTTGACCAGCAATAGAACTCGTATCACTTTGATGCCGCCGCCAGTCGATCCCGAACAACCCCCAATGAAACTGACATAGAGCAGTAACACGGGTAGAAACCCGGGCCAGGTGTAATAATCGGCCGTGGTAAAGCCTGTGGTGGTCCCAATCGATACCACCTGAAACAAACCTTCGATGATTGATTCGGCGGTTGAGTCATAGGTTTTTGTCAGATGCAGATAACCGATGGTAACCAGACTGACCACAAACAGAACCATTATGTAAGTTCGAAATTCAGCATCACGCCGATAGGGATTGAGCGAGCGACGCCTGAGGGCGGTAAAGTGAATCGCGAAGTTCACCCCGGACATCAACATGAACACGATTGCAACAAACTGGATCGCGGTACTATCGAAATAACCGATACTGGCGTCACGGGTAGAAAATCCACCGATTGCGACCGTGGAAAACGAATGCGAGATGGCGTCAAATACTGACATCCCGGCGACCCAGTAAGCCAGAGCACAGCTCACTGTGAGACCCAGGTAAATATACCAAAGCGCTTTTGCGGTTTCAGTTATTCGAGGCGTTAGCTTGGTATCCTTGACCGGACCCGGGGTTTCGGCACGAAACAATTGCATACCACCGACACCGAGCATCGGCAATACAGCCACCGCCAGCACGATAATCCCCATTCCGCCCAACCATTGCAGTTCCTGCCGGTAAATCAATATCGCATGCGGTAGATCATCGATCCCGACTATCACTGTCGCACCGGTCGTGGTCAAACCGGATATCGACTCAAAAATCGCATCGGTAATGGATATATCGTTAATTCCGGAAAGGTATAGCGGCAATCCGCCCGCTACACCCAGAACTCCCCAGAACAGGACGACTACCAGAAATCCATCCCGTAATCGAAGTTCCTTTTTTTGATTGCGTACCGGCAGGTAAAGCAGAAATCCACAGATCAGAATCCCGACAAATGCCTGTGCAAACGAATCAACAGCGCCGTCCTGGTAATACAGGCCTACGAATAATGGCGGCAGCAAGGCGGTGCTGAATACCATCAGCAATAAACCCAGGATGCGTTGAATTACCAGAAGTTGCATTTTCCGAGACCGCAGTTCTAGCCCGAATAATTGTTAAACATATTCACGCTCTTGCCTGTACTTTGGTTTTTCATCAACATCCTCAATCGACCGGATCAAAATGTCCGGGCTAAAAGTAAGTAAAGCCGACCTGGAACAGTTTCTCTACTTCAGAAATCTTGGTCTTGTCAGTCAGAAACAGGATGACGTGGTCTCCTGATTCTATAATGGTTTCGTGATGCGCAATAATGACTTCATCGCCACGCACGATTGCGCCGATACGGGTACCTTCGGGTAAATTAATCTGATCCATATTGCGCCCCACCACCTTTGACGAAGACGAATCGCCATGCGCAACCGCTTCAATCGCCTCGGCCGAACCTCGGCGTAATGCATGCACGGCGACAACATCACCGCGACGAATATGCGCCAGCAGGGCCCCGATCGTTACCTGGTGCGGCGATATCGCAATATCAACGAGCCCACTTTGAACCAGATCGACATAGGCTCCACGATTGATTAGCGACATGACCTTTTTGGCGCCCATGCGTTTGGCCAGCATCGATGAAAGAATGTTGGCCTCATCGTCATTGGTCAGAGCACAGAATACGTCCATACATTCGATATTTTCTTCAATCAGCAAATCCGGATCGGCAGCGTCACCCAACAGTACAATCGCCGAATCAAGCATCTCCGATAATTCCCGTGCGCGTGCTGGAGAAGATTCAATCACTTTGACCTGATAATCTTTTTCAATCATTCCGGCAAGCTGCCCGCCGATGTTTCCGCCGCCAGCCAGCATCACACGTTTTATCGGCTTATCCAGTTTGCGCATTTCCGATATTACAATCGATATGTGCTCCTTCGCGGCCAGAAAAAACACTTCATCGTCGGCTTGAATGACACACTCGGCGGACGGTTGTATCGATTCCCCATCACGAAACACCGCTGCTACCCGCATATCAATGCCGGGCACAACTTGATTCATGGTTTTTAAGGCTCGACCGACCATCAGACCGTCGTCATAAGCTTTAACTGCCACCAGTTGCACCCGCCCACCGGCAAAATCCAGTACCTGCAATGCGCTTGGATGTTCGATCAGATGATGGATATAGTTGGTTACCAGCGATTCCGGGCTGATCATGAAATCAACAGGAATTGAATCCTTAGCGAACAGCCCCGGTCTGCCAAGATAGGCGGGTGAGCGAATACGCGCAATTTTGGTCGGAGTATTGAATAACGAGGAAGCGATCTGGCAGGCCACCATGTTGATTTCGTCGCTATTGGTTAACGCAATCAACATGTCAGCGTCGTCGGCACCGGCGGATTCGAGTATGCCGGGATAAGACCCATTACCTGCGATGGTTCGCAAATCCAGTCGATCCTGAAGTTCGGAAAGGATTTCCTGATTCGTATCGATGACCGTGATTTCGTTACTTTCTTCCCTGGCAAGTTCTGTCGCTACGGTCGAGCCTACCTGTCCGGCGCCCAATATGATGATATTCATGAAAAACGCCTTTCCAGTTGAGTTGGCTGGTCAACTTTCACAAGATGCATCTCGCGACCATACTCCGCAGCGACGCCAAATCCGAAATTATCTTGTTGAAAGAGCACCTGTAACTACTTTTTAGTCTGTAATCCCAGAGATTTCAATTTACGATATAAATGTGTTCTTTCCTGTCCAACTCGTCGCGCCAACTCAGTCATATTATTTCCGCTAAGGGCCAGATGTCGCGACAGGTATTCGCGCTCAAACGCTTCCCGGGCTTCACGCAAATCCAGGTCGAGATCAATCGCTATTTGCATCATGTTCCCTGACCCTGCAGCAGACGAAGCACTCAGCAAGATCAGGGTCTGCTCAATTTCAAGCAGATCAATCTTTTCGTCATCGTTATTCGTCAGTATTGTCCGGATAAATTGCTTCAACTGACCGATATCACCGTTCCAACGGTAATTTCGTAACAGATTCTGCGCCGCTACGTCAAAGTGGCGATACGGCAATTGCTCATGATCGCTGAACCAGTTGACATAGTACTCCAACAATTCAGGAATATCCTCGATATGCTCGTCCAGCGACGGAATCTGGATAACGTCGCGACAATAATCGGTGAGCTCGGTGATGATACGATTATTGTGCATCAAGTCATCGTAACTATGCTGACTCGAAATGATAAAGCGATATTTTGAATCCGCCTGGTCGTTTATAGCCTGAAAAAGCTGGCCTTGCTGATCCAGGTCAAGATCACAGACTTCCTCAATATAGAGGTTGCTGCTTAGGGGAATCAGTTCACGGATATCCCTGCCGCTATCCGCAACCTGCATGCCACCCACGGTATCGCTCAGATAATGGGCCCAGATAGTCTTACCACTACCCGGCTTACCCTGAATGAATACCGGCTCGTTATTTTGTTGCAAACTTACCATGCGTCGCCGTAATTGCTGCATTACCTGGCTATTGCCAACCGGCTCTTCACGCACTCGCGGGCTTGCGCTACGAAAACCGCCTGCGCTTCCAGCCAGTGCTGATTTCACGGTGTTGAGTAATTTTGCCATCGACAATGGTTTTTCGACAAAATCCGCTGCACCGAAACGGGTTGCCTCCACCGCTGTTTCAACCGTGCCATGACCCGACATCATAACCACCGGACAATCGTCTCGCCCGCTGGACTTCCACTCTTTTAAAAGAGTTACTCCGTCGACCTCCGGCATCCAGATATCGAGCAGGACCAGGTCCGGACTGACGCGACGCCGAATTTCGTTGGCCGCACGGGCATGCTCGGCAACATCGACCAGATAGCCTTCGTCTTCGAGAATATCCTTCAGCAGAAAGCGTATATCCGGCTCATCGTCGACCACCAGAATTCGTGCACTCATGATTGAAGCCTCGATTTAACCGGCTCAAGATTCCGCACCGATGCGATGTTATCGCTTACCGGTAGCTGGATGGTGAACCGGGCACCACCCTTGCGTGATTTACCGACTCGTACCGAACCCGCATGTTCATCGACAATTTTCTGTACAATCGCCAGTCCCAGCCCGCTACCGGAAGATTTGGTCGTGACATAGGGCTCGAACAGCGTGTGCGTGATTTCTTCGGCAATGCCCTGACCACTATCCTCTACAGTCAGCTCAACCCAATGGTGACCCGACTTTTGCACCGACTGGGTTTTAAGCCTTATCGAACCATTGCCTTCAAGCGTTTCGAGGCTGTTTTTGATCAGGTTATGAAACAGTTGCCGCAGGCGGACATCGTCACCATCAATTTCCGCCAGCGATTGATCAAGTTTCAATTCGATCACCACATCACTGTTATTCTCGTGATACAAATCGGTAATTGCTTCAAGCATCGCATTCAGGTTAACCGGTTGCGGCTTTTGCGATGGCGAGCGTGCATATTCGGTAAATGCGTTGACCATCGACTTCATCGCTTCCACCTGCTGCACTATGGTATGCGTATAACGATCGAGCATCGATTGGTTTTCCGCTGAAACTTCACCGCTCAATTTTCGTTGCAGGCGTTCTGCCGACAATTGAATCGGGGTCAGGGGATTCTTGATTTCATGCGCGAGCCGCCGTGCCATTTCACTCCAGGCGGATTCCTTCTGCGCCTGAATCAGTTCGGTGAGATCATCCACCACCACGACCTGTTCCCGACGATCATCACTTTGTGATAGTAGCGTGGTACCTCGCACTCGCAGAATTTTACGCCCGCTCTTTCCAAAAATTACAATTTCCTCCTGCCACTCGTCATCGCTGTGCAAATGCGATTGCACAGCAGCAAAAAATCGTTCCATCATCGGATACTGGCTAATCACGTCGGTGATGTACAGTTCGGTAAAAAAATAACTTTCAATATCAAAAATGGAACAGGCTGCCGGGTTGCCGCTTTTAATAAACCCGGTTTCGTCAATAGTCAGTACCCCTGAGGTTATGTGCTCCATCACCGATTCGAGATAATTTTTTTGCGCCGCCTCCATGCGTTGGCTTTGTTCTGCAATTGCGCGGCTGCGCGAAATCTTGCGCGTCATGGTGTTAAATGAACGCAGTAAAAATCCCAGCTCGTCACTGCCGGACAGGCTCAGTTGTTTCTCATAGTCGCCTGCCGCAACTGCCTTGGTGCCTTCAACCAGATCGTTAATCGGTTCAACCAGTTTTCGGGCAGCGATAAAAGCCAGCCAGATAGCCGACAGCACGCTCAGCAGCCAGATCAATGATAGAGCCAGCGTAAAACTTGTTTTCAACGGATCCCGTAAAACCGCTAGTTTTTTGTATCGGTCAAATGCGCTTTGAACCCCGATGGTGAGTTCATTCAGTCGATCGGTAAAAGGAAACTCAGCCTGAAGTGTTTTCTGCGGCTCGGTTGCGTCCAGA
Organism: Gammaproteobacteria bacterium; assembly: GCA_003231795.1. GTDB lineage: Bacteria > Pseudomonadota > Gammaproteobacteria. The sequence goes on along the minus strand of QIJI01000154.1, from coordinate 16,336 downwards.
CTTTGTACCAGCACAACGATTTTGATGGCAAGCCCGTAAACCGGGTCTTCGGTCAGATTTAGATAAGGATTGTCGACGCCGAGTGCGCCGATCTCGGTCAACGAAAGCGCCTCTGGCAAACGGGTTGAATCGACACCGCTGGAGGCAATAATCGCCTGTTTATGGTCGTATAAGGTCAGTTCGTTAGCCCCCAGCCTGTCGCGAGTTTCATCGAGATATACGACCAGAATATCGTCTTCGATGATGGCAATTTCGCTGGCAATGTCACGCGTTTTGTTTAACGCGTCACGCTTGCGTAAATCGAGTGCACTTCGCCCGAGCAATAACGAGTCTTCGAGCGCGGTTTCAATTCCGACATCAAACCAGCTATCAATTCCGCGATGCAGGAAACTAAGGGAAAAATAGTAAACCACACTCACCGGTATGATGGTCAGCAATACAAACACACCGACCATGCGCGCAGTCAGATGCGAGCCAATGGTTTTAATTCGATATTGAACGATTAACTTGTAGAGGTTATATGCGATCAAACCCAGCAAAGACACCAGTCCGATAGCGTAGAAAACAACCAGCCAGTTGTAGTATCGACCGAAGGTCGCCGAGTTTGAGGTTGCGTCACTAATGGTATACAGAGATACCATTAACAACAGCACCAGAGCCAGAATCGAAACTGTATTGCGAACCGTACTATTCATGATTCGGGACGCTCGATCCCCCATTCATACCAGTCACTTTGCAGATCCCAGTCGCTATCCCAAAGCGAGCTTGATTTAAGCGGCAGGGGTAGCTCTTCAGTGTCAATACCAAATCTTGCTCGGGCATAATACGCCTTATCCGGGGCCAGGTTACCAATATCCAGCAATGGGTAATTGTAAACCACTTCGATAAAATGCACCGCAGCTTTACGATCACTAAAGTAATGCCTTTCGGAGTTATTGATATCGAGTACCACGAAAGACTCGAGCAATGGCTGGTAGTGCAGCAGGTATTTCTGTTTGAGCGATACTATTTTGTCGTCGAACCAGTAGGCTTTAGGCGAGCGAATTTGAATTTCGAACATGATCGGCACTGCAAAACCCTGGTCGACAGCAATCGAAATGTAATCCGGCAGTTGACTCTCGACAACCAGGTCAAGCAATAACAGCGAATCTTTAATGGTAATTTCAGCACGTTCGATGACAAACGGATCGGTATCCTGTGCTTTCGCTGACAGGGGCAAAAGTAATGTCAGTATCAGCAATAATCTGGCGACAGACATCAATCCAGGCCCGATTTGCGCAACAATGCATAATAAAAGCCATCCATATTACTTTCGCCAGGCAAAATCTGACGCCCGTGAACGCAGGCGTTACCCCAGTTAAAAGATGACAGTCCGATTTCTTCGGCATTGACATTACTCTGCAGAAACCCAGCAATCTGTTTTTCGTTCTCGTTCTTAAAGATGGAACAGGTGCTGTAAAGCATCATGCCTCCGGGTTTCAACAGCGGCCAGATCGCATCGAGAATATCTCGCTGCCGACTGGCCAACGACATTATATCGCTTTCGCGTCGCAATAGTTTGATGTCGGGATGTCTGCGCATCACGCCACTGGCGCTACAGGGGGTATCAACCAGCACGCGATCATACCGTTTTCCATCGAACCATTGTTCAGGCACAGCAGCGTCCCCGACCAGCAGGCGCGCCGGTTTTCCAATACGCTGCAGATTTTCACGCACACGATCCAGCCGAGTTTCGCTGATGTCGAGTGCATCAAGATGAATGTCAGCATATTGCTGTAACAACTGCGACGATTTGCCCCCGGGAGCGGCGCAGGCGTCAAGTACCCTGTTACCCGGCTCACATTGCAACAATTCGGCTGCTATTTGCGCGGCCGCATCCTGAACGCTGACCAATCCCCGATCAAATCCAGGCAACGCGGCCACCTCAACAGGGGTCTTCAACTGAACTGCGGTGCTGATCAATTCGTGTGCAGAGGCTTCGATCTGCTTTGACTCAAGCTGTTTGAGATAGTCATCGCGACTTTGCTGGCGGCTATCGATTCGAAGTGTCATCGGTGGTCGCTGGTTACCCGCGACCATTATCTGTTGCGACAGATCCCCCCATTCGTCTCGAATCAGTTGTTGCATCCATTCGGGATAGGCCATAACCCGATCAATCTCCTGCCAACGCAAATCGTCTCGAACCACCTTGCGTAACACGGCGTTGGTTAATCCGCTGGCCCAGTTTTTTTTCAGTAACCGGGTCAGCTTTACCGTTTCGTTGACTGCAGCATGGGCATCGGTTTCCATCACCAGCAACTGATACAGACCGAGCAACAAAATGATTTCGACGTCTTGATCACGCGCCCGCAATGGTTTTTGAAGACGCTGATTTAGCAAAGGCTGCAGTATGAAATACCACCGACACAGGCCGATCGAGAGTTCCCGGCTCATTGCCTGGTCGCGCTTGGAAAGCGGCAGGGTCTGAAACCATTCGCTGGCAAAAGTATCGTCCAGCGAGCGCCCTCGATCAACTAACTTCAGAATAACCTGAAGCGCGATCCAGCGAGGATTGCTATCCAACATTGTCATGGTGAAAGAGTACCAAAACCGTCTCCAAGCCGGATACCGCTCAGATTACGAGCATTGAGCGCATCACTCGCCGAGCATCGCCGACGTCCCGCATACTGCAGTTCGGTAATCTGTATTACCGCATCACTGCAACTGACGTAAACCCCCGAGGCGTTATGCGCTACCACGGTTCCGGGTACATCCGGAGTATGCTGTTGTTGCGACTGGGCGCGCCAGATTCGCAGTAGTTCACCGCTAATAGCGGTGTAACTGACTGGCCATGAATTAAACGCCCTGATTTCGTGGATCAGTGTCGAAGCGGATTTATTCCAGTCAATTTCAGCCTGTGACTTGTGAATTAGCGGAGCATAGCTGACCAGCGATTCATCCTGGGCCAGAGCCTGGTTCAAACCGCTGGCGATATCACCCAGACTTTCCATCAACAGCCCCGCGCCCAGTGGAGCCAGTACATCGTGCAGCTCAGCCGCGCTCCACTTAGAATCTATATTTACACTACGACTGGCAATAACGGCACCGGCATCCAGCCTCTTTTCCATTTTCATCAGGGTAATACCGCTTTGCTGGTCTCCAGCCAGAATCGCCTGCTGTATCGGAGAGGCACCACGCCACCGTGGTAACAGCGAAGCGTGAATATTGATACAACCGGTTTGTGCAGCATTGAGTACCGCCTGCGGTAGAATCAAACCATAGGCAGCCACCACGATTAAATCGGCATTTTGGGCCTTGATCGTATCGATGTCGGATTGTGATTTGAAACTGTCTGGCTGAACTATCGGAATGTCATGAGACAATGCACAGGCTTTAACCGGGCTGGCACGCATTTTACGCCCACGACCCGATGGACGATCCGGCTGAGTATAGACCGCAACCACCCGGTGATCGCTTTGCAACAGGGATTCAAGCGCCGGAACGGCAAATTCCGGAGTACCCGCGTAGACAATATTGAGCATTTTATAACTTGCTAACCGACCAGCTGCTTTTGCATTTTGACCAGCTTGCTGCGAATCCGGTTGCGCTTCAGGTTGGACAGGTAATCGACGAACAACTTGCCTTCCAGGTGATCCATTTCATGTTGAATACAAACCGCCTCGGTACCTTGTGCCTCAAATTCTGAAGTTTCGCCGCTATCGTCCTGTGCGCGTACGCGGATATTTTCGGCGCGACGTACTTTTTCATAAAACCCCGGCACCGACAGACATCCCTCATCGCTTTCCTCTTCGCCATCAGCCGAAATAATTTTCGGATTTATCAGGTATCTGGGCTGATTTCTGTGCTCAGAGACATCCATCACCAGGAGTCTGATGTGTTCGTCGACCTGAGTCGCAGCAAGCCCGATTCCCGGAGCTTCGTACATCGTCTCGAACATATCGTTGACCAGTTGTTTAAGCTCAGCATCAAAATCGGTGACCGCTTTGGCGACCGTTCTAAGACGTGGATCTGGATAATGTAAAATATTTAATAAAGCCATTGTGAAAAACTTCAAGAAAAATAATAAGTAGTTGTTCCAAGTTGATGATTATATTAGAATCTTTCCCATTAAAAAGCTTGTAGTCGACTAATTTTCGACTACAATCCAGAAACCAATGCCGCAATTTCGGGGTTTTTATGCCTACCATCTCCAAAAGACAGCTAACACAAGGATTGATTCTGCTCCCAGGGTTGTTGCTTTTCGCCTGCGCCAAACCCCCACCGCCCTATGCGGTAGTATACGAAGAGGAAGAAGTTTCCGAGGTCAACACCGTCGAAGCGAACATTCCCGAGCCGGAGCCTGAGGAAACAATCGTTTACGAACCTGAATATCCTGAAACCTATATTGTACAAGAAGGCGATACGCTATGGGACATCTCTTCGGTATTTCTGCGTGACCCCTGGTTCTGGCCTGAAATCTGGTTTAAAAACCCGCAAGTTGAAAATCCACACCTGATTTACCCGGGTGACATTCTATCTATCATATATATAGGTGGTGAAAAGCGGGTTCAGCTATTAACCCGGGGTGCCGACGGATCTATTCTGGCTCAAACCCAGGGTGGATTGAAAGTTGTCAAGATCACGCCTCGCGTGCGTTCCCAGTCGATTGATGCCAGCATTCCATCCATCCCGATTGAATCGATTCGACATCTGCTCGAACGTCCGATCATCGTCGATGCAGAAACACTCGCCAACTCGGCCTACGTTCTGGCCAGTGTTGATGATCACCTGGTGAACAGTATTAACGACAAGCTCTACGTCCGTAAACTGGATACCTCAAGCGGTAACGGACGTTATCAGATCTATCGCCCTAGCCGCCCCATGTTCGATCCGATAACCAACGAATTGCTTGGCTACGAAGCTATATATGTTGGTGAAACGAAGTTATTATTACGCGGTGATCCGGCTTCGGTCAGAGTCACCAATTCAGAACGTGAAATACTGCGTAACGATCGCGTCATGCCGATAGACAACATCAACTTTGAACGTGATTTCTTCCCCAAACCACCCAGCACCGAGGTCAACGGCGCCATTGTTTCGTTACTGGATGCAATATCACAATCAGGTCAGTATCAAACCATCGCAATTAATCTCGGTCAGCGGGATGGACTCGAAACAGGAAACATCCTGAGTATCCGCCGCTATGGCAAAATTATCCCCGATTATGCCGAACCTGATCCACGCTTTCGCGTCAAACTACCCGATGAGCGGATTGGCGTGGCGATGGTTATCCGCTCGTTTGAAAAAATGAGTTATGCACTAATCATGGAAGCCATCAGTCCGGTTACTACCGGGGATTACGTCGAGTCTCCTTAAGACCGGAGGTCGATCACTAGCCCCCTGCTGCGGGAACTGTTAATATACCCGTGTCTACAAAAGGAACTTGGGGGCAACCATGCGGATGGACCCGTGCCAGGATTTTCTCCACCTCTACCATAGCTTCGGCCCTAATCGCAGGGCGTTAATCCATTTGCTCGAGCAATTCGATGGCGATGCCCGTCGAATCCGTGGCAGCAGTAAACTTGAGCTGAAACAGTTCGGGCTTGAATCACGGATGGTCAGCAAGATACTGACTTCAAAACCCGCGCAGGTGAAGCAGGACCTGATATGGGCCGAAAACCCGACAAACCGGATTCTGACTTATCGAGACAGTAGCTATCCTGCTTTACTACGCCAAATACCCGACTTCCCGGCGCTGCTCTATACCAGCGGCAACGCAAACCTGTTACAAAATCCACAAATTGCCATCGTTGGCAGCCGTCTGTGCACACCGGGTGGAGCGCAAACTGCATTCGAATTTGCGCAACAACTATCCGTGGCGGGTCTGACAATCACCAGTGGTATGGCATTGGGGATCGATACCCAGGCACATCGAGGCGCATTGCTCGCCGGCAGCGGAACCATCGCGATTACCGGCACCGGCCTGGACCAGATTTATCCGATTGAAAATCGCAAGCTGGCGCAAGAGATTCTCGACTGTGGTGTACTCGCATCCGAATTCCCACTCGGAACCCGACCCCGCCCTGCCAATTTCCCGCAACGAAACCGGGTTATCAGCGGGCTTTCTCTGGCGACTCTGGTTATCGAAGCAGCCCAACGCAGTGGTTCACTGATTACCGCCCGTCTCGCAGGTGAACAGGGACGCGATGTATTTGCCATTCCGGGCTCAATTCACAATCCACAAACCCGGGGATGTCACCAGTTAATACGCGATGGCGCAAAGCTGGTAGAACAACCGGCAGATATTACGAAGGAGCTATCAAACCTTATGGAATTCGCGTTGGAACACCAAAATCAGACTTCAACAACAGCGACATTGGAACTGGATCTGGAGCATCAAAGCCTGCTCGAGGCGATTGGTTACGATCCCGTCACATCCGACACGCTAGTGCGACGCAGTGGCTTGACCATCGACAAGCTTTCATCCATGCTACTGATACTTGAGATCAATGAATTTATTCAATCGGCACCCGGCGGCTGCTACGTCAGGAACCATTCGAGGTATACATGAAAGAAGGCGTTATCGACGTTTTGATGTACATATTTTCGAGCTATGCAGACCAGGATGAAAACCTTCCCGAAGACCGGGACGGCATCGATACTGATTTGCGTGCAGCCGGTTTTGAGCCGATCGAAATAGACAAGGCATTCGAATGGCTGGACGGCCTGGCGGAAGATGAAGACGATCTCGGTGGTAGTCAATCTTCGAGCGCTACGCGCATTCTGGCAGCCGAAGAGAGTGCTCGCCTGTCTTACAGTGCACAGGGCTTTCTAATGTTTCTGGAACAGTCCGGGGTACTGACTCCCAAATTGCGTGAAATGGTAATCAATCGCGTAATGGCGCTCGAGTCGGACTCCGAAGTGGATACCGAAGAACTCAAATGGGTCGTGATGATGGTATTGTTCAACAGTGCAGACGAGCAAGATGAAAATGCATTGATGCACTACGAAGATATTGTGTTTGCCGATCAACCCGCCATATTCCATTAAACCATGAAGAGGATCTAATATTGTTTCGGGTCATTGACATTTAATGCCCAGCCATCTCGTCATCGTAGAGTCTCCGGCTAAAGCAAAAACCATTGAGAAATATCTGGGCAAGGACTTTAAAGTTCTTGCTTCGTACGGGCATGTGCGCGATCTGATTCCCAAGGAAGGTGCAGTTGAGACCGACAACAACTTCAAGATGAACTACGCCACGGTCGAACGTAACCAGAAACATATCGCAAACATCAAAAAGGAATTGAAAAAGGCCGATTCGATCTACCTCGCGACTGACCCGGACCGCGAAGGTGAGGCCATTTCCTGGCACCTGTACGAGTTGCTGCGGGAAAAGAATTTGATGAAGAACAAAACCGCTTATCGAGTCGCTTTTTACGAGATTACCAAACAGGCAGTTTCAGATGCGATTGCCAATCCGCGCGAAATCACCATGGACCTGGTCAATGCACAACAGGCCCGCCGCGCACTCGATTATCTGGTTGGATTCAACCTGTCGCCGTTACTGTGGCGTAAGATCAGGCGCGGACTGTCCGCCGGCAGAGTACAGAGTCCTGCCTTAAGAATGATTGTCGAGCGTGAGCTTGAAATCGAGGCCTTCGATCCACAGGAATACTGGAGCATCGAGTCCGATAATAATTTCGAAGGCCAACCGTTTAGCGCAAAATTAACTCGGCTTGAGAAAGAAAAGGTCAAGCAGTTTACGATTACCAACGCCGATCAGGCCAACTCAGCACACAAACAACTGAGCGATGCGGCACAGGGCAAGTTACACGTTGTCGAAGTTGAAAAGAAGCAGCGCAAGCGCAATCCGACTCCCCCGTTTACCACTTCTACCTTGCAACAAGAAGCAGCACGCAAACTGGGATTCGGCGCTCAGCGCACCATGCGCACCGCGCAACGATTATATGAAGGTATCGATATAGGCGCCGGTCAGGTAGGTTTAATTACTTATATGCGTACCGACTCGGTAACATTGTCGAACGATGCACTGAATGAAATTCGCGAATTCATTGCAGAAAAATTTGGCATCGAAAATGTACCCGAAACTCCGCCCGAATATAAAACAAAATCTAAAAATGCGCAGGAAGCGCATGAAGCGATTCGGCCCACCAGCGTACGCAACGAGCCGTTTAAGATAAAGGCGCATCTGGGCGATGACGAATTTCGCCTTTACAGCCTGATCTGGAAACGCACCATGGCATGCCAAATGATACATGCCACCCTCGACACCGTATCAATCGATCTGGCCTGCGGCGAAGACAATACCTTTCGCGCGACCGGTTCGACTATTCGCGATCTTGGTTTTATGCGCGTTTATATCGAAGATCAGGACGAGCCCCGTCAGGATGACAACAAGGAAAACATACTGCCAGCAATGAAACAGGGCGATATCGTCGAGTTGCAGGAAATAAGGCTGGAACAGCATTTTACCGAACCGCCTCCCCGCTTTAGCGAAGCTTCGCTGGTGAAGACGCTGGAAGAATATGGGATTGGGCGACCCTCAACCTATGCATCGATCATTACCACACTGCTGGATCGCGAATATGTCGAACTGGACAGCAAACGTTTTCATCCTACCGATGTTGGTCGAGTGGTAGCGAGGTTTCTGACCCAGCATTTTCCACAATATGTCGATTACGATTTCACCGCTCAACTGGAAGACTCACTCGATGCTATATCACGTGGTGAAACCGACTGGCTGCCGCTGATGGAAAATTTCTGGACCACTTTTAAAGCTCTCGTCGATGAAAAAATGGAGTCGGTGAGTCGTGATGAGGCGATCCAGGCGCGCCAACTGGGCATCGATGAAACAAGCGGTAAGCCGATTACGGTTCGCATGGGCCGTTATGGTCCGTTTGTTCAAATCGGGACTCGCGATGACGAAGAAAAACCACTTTTTGCTGGCCTCAGACCCGGGCAGAAAATGGACAGCATTACGCTTGAGGAAGCACTCGAGCTGTACAAGTTGCCGCGCGAGCTTGGCGAATCTCCCGAAGGCGAACAGATTTCTGCGAATATCGGACGCTTCGGACCTTACATCAAATACGATAGCAAGTTTGTCTCGCTCAAGGTCAAGGAAGGTGATGATCCCTATACCGTGACACTGGAACGGGCACTTGAATTGGTGGCGGAAAAGAAAGAGTTTGACGCCAATCGCGAGATCAAGGTATTCGAAGGTACCGATGTTAAAATCTTGCGCGGGCGTTACGGTTCTTATATTACCGATGGCATTAAAAACGCGCGCATGCCGAAAGACGTTGAAGATCCGTCAACACTGGACCTGGAAACCTGCCTGGAGCTTATCGAAAAAGCACCATTACCTAAGTCACGACGCAAAAAAGCAGCAACCAAAAAGAAAGCGGCCCCGAAAAAGGCAGCCAAAAAGAAGGCCGTAAAGAAAAAATCTGCGAAGAAAAAGAGCACCGGCAAAAAAGCACCTGCCGACTCAACCTAGATTCCATATCTGATGAGTCCCTGGGCCCTCAATCGCTTCATTCTTGCGGTATCCCGAGGTGCCGTCTTCGGCTATCCCACCGACACCATCTGGGGTCTTGGCTGCCACCCGCTAATCGCATCGAGCGTGTCACGTTTGCTGCAAATTAAAAACCGCCATGCCGACAAAGGTTTAATCCTGTTGTCTTCCCGAATCGAATTTTGCCGTGCCTACATCGACGTAAACGCCGCGGATCTGGAAACAATTGCGCAAACAACCAATCACCCCACTACCTGGCTGGTTCCGGCAAGCGATTATTGCCCCGTCTGGATTCGCGGTAACCACCCGACGGTTGCGATCCGGATTTGCTCGCATCCGTTGATTCAAACCTTATGTGAGGGGCTGCAGTCTCCGCTGGTCTCAACCAGCGCCAATCGCAGCGGACGCTCAAACGTGCGCAACCGCATTCAAATGCAAAAGCAGTTTGCCAACGAACTCGATGCGATTATTGGTGGCTTTAACACGGGCGGCATTGCCGCAAGTGAGATAAAATTGCTCGACTGCGGAAGCACATTGAGGAAGCGGCCATCGTGAATAGCGAAATAAGCGCGAGTGAATAACGAAATAAAACGGGTCAGCGATTACCTGTCTGAACTGCAAATCAGCATTACCGACTGTTTGCAGGATATCGATGGCCAGTCGAACTTCCTGTGCGACCAATGGCAACGCGATGAAGGCGGCGGCGGTCGCAGCATGGTGCTGCAAAACGGTGCTGTATTTGAACAGGCCGGGGTTAATTTTTCTGAAGTACAAGGCGAGAAATTGCCTGCTTCGGCCAGTGCCAGTCGACCCGAACTGGCAGGGCGTAATTTCAGGGCAATGGGGGTGTCGCTGGTGATCCACCCTGATAACCCCTACATCCCGACTTCACACGCAAACGTCAGATTTTTTATCGCTGAAAAGCAAGGTGAGGACCCGATCTGGTGGTTTGGTGGTGGCTTTGACTTGACTCCCTGTTACGCTTTCACCGAAGACTGTGAACACTGGCATCGCGTCGCCAAACAGGCTTGCGATCCATTTGGCGAGGGGCAGTATGCCAGGTACAAAAAGTGGTGCGATGAATATTTTTACCTCAAACACCGTAACGAAGCGCGTGGAATTGGTGGGCTTTTTTTTGATGACCTGAATCAACCCGACTTCGAGCAGGCCTTCGCCTTTATGCGTAGCGTAGGCGATCACTTTCTACCCGCTTACACACCGATTGTAGAACGTCACAAAACCGATGATTTCGGACAACGCGAAAAAGATTTTCAATGCTATCGCCGAGGCCGTTACGTCGAATTCAATCTGGTCTACGACCGCGGCACGCTGTTTGGATTGCAGTCGGGTGGGCGTACCGAATCGATTCTGATGTCGCTGCCGCCGGTTGTTAACTGGCGTTACAATTATCAGCCCGAACCCGGTAGTGCTGAAGCGGAGCTTACTGAAACCTATCTGCCCGCACGCGACTGGCTGTAGAATGGATAAAGGCTTTCCCGAAATCGAAGTTGCAAGCGAGACCGAAGCATTCAACAAATGCGATCTCTGCACCAATTCGAAATGCTGCACCTATGTAACCCAGCAAATCGATAGCCCACGTTCCAAGTACGATTTTGAAATACTGCTATGGCAGGTTTCGCATGACGGCGTCGGCGCCTACAAGGATGATGACGGCTGGTTTGTGATGTTCGAATCCCGCTGCCAGCACCTGCTGGGCGATGGCCGCTGCAATATTTATGATGACAGACCTGCCATATGTCGTTCCCACACCAATGATTACTGTGAGTACGACGCGCCGGCCGAAGATGGTTTCGATCTTTACTTTCCGAGCTATGACAGCTTGCTGGTTTACTGCAAAAAAAGATTCAAACGCTGGTCAACCGGTAATCCCCCACCCGGCTGATATAACCCAAAGCTAGCGATCACCGGACATGCCGAAAGTAAATTTGTCGACCATCACTAAAATACAAATACTGAGCGCTGTTTGTCTGCTTGGGATCATCGGAATTTTTTTCGCACCTCCAATCGCACAAAACCCGGCCTACCATCAGTTTGCTGATCAAAGCACTCTGGCTTCAATTCCAAATGCAATGAATGTCCTGTCGAATATTTTCTTTGCCTGGGTGGGTTTGGCCGGTCTGTTACTATTGACTAAGCAACACTCCCTGACTCTGGTCGAATCGTTAAAATATGCATATGCATTGTTTTTTGCCGGCCTGATCCTGGTTGCCTTCGGTTCGGGCTACTATCACTGGATCCCTGACAACCAGACTCTGGTCTGGGATCGACTGCCAATGACTATCGCGTTCATGTCATTTTTTCCGGCGCTCCTGGCAGAACGGGTATCGCCCTCGATATCTGCAAAATTATTCCCTGTTCTGGTTGTTGCCGGAGTTGCCAGCATTGTTTACTGGAGTCTCAGCGAGCAAGCAGGTCACGGAGACCTGCGACCTTATGCCCTGGTACAGTTTTTGCCAATGCTACTGACGCCTTTAATATTGTTGCTGTTCGACTCGCGCTACGACCGTAGTTCAGACCTCTGGTGGGTTCTGTTCTGGTATTTAGTGGCCAAAATTTTCGAGGCAACGGACCAGCTCATTTATGATTGGCTGATAGTCGTTAGCGGGCACAGCCTGAAACATATTGCAGCAAGTATAGGCTGCTTCATTTACCTTCGGCATTTGCACCGCCGACAGCTTGTTCATTCGTGAACAAAATTCTGATCAGTGCCTGCCTTCTCGGTGATCGGGTTCGCTACGACGGTCAGTCAAAATTGCTGGACAACGGCACTCTGGAGACATTGGTTTCGCAGCAGCGAGTGATCAAATTTTGTCCCGAGGTCGGGAGTGGTTTGCCGGTACCACGTCCTGCAGCTGAAATTGAAGGTGGCGATGGTAGCGACGTTCTAACCAATCAGGCAAAAGTCATAACCCGAGATGGTCGGGATGTTTCGAATTATTTTATTGAGGGTGCGCAACAGGCGCTGGCACTGTGTCGAGAGCATAATATTACAGTAGCAGTTCTAACTGGAATCAGTCCTTCCTGCGGCAGTCAGAAAATTTACGACGGCAGTTTCCGTCGCAAGATCCGGGACGGTGACGGTGTCACCTCAGCCCTGCTCAAGCAACACGGTATCCACGTTTTCGACCAGCATCAGCTGGAGCAGGCTTTTAAACAGTTAGCGGAACTCTGAATAAGTCATTCTCGGCGGGCCGACGTATTGCTCAAGCCCGGGGCAAGTCGGACTTACCAGAGACTCCCTAGAATTCTGTAACAATATAGTAAAACAGCAAGGACCACACTGAGTGCAAGGAACCCATAACTGAATCGCAAAAGCCGATACTTGCGATTTAATACGAGGCCGATCTGGTAAATATCGACCGCCAGCATTTCGCGCGCGTTTTGATTGCTTTGCAATCGCTCAGTCAGGTAATTCACATATTCTTCCTGTTGTAGTTGAGAAAACAGGCCGAAATAAAACGGGTTCGACATTTGCTGCGGTTTGTTTATACGGGTCTTGCCAATGCGTGGTAAAACTACGATCAAGGCCAGCAGCAGAGATAACGCAATCGATAGTATCAACAACATAAACCAGAGCCGCATGAAATCAGGACTATTATCTGCGAGGGAAAACTGCGACTGCGTCAGCGTTATAAAAAACAAGGTAAAGCCGATATTGATATTAGCTTTCTGGTCGGCGAGGACATTTAGCTGCACTTGATGCTGCTGCGCGGTACGTAACGCCACGATAACGTCATCATTGGCTTCGACGCTGACAATTTCGGCTTCGTTTAATGGTTGCTGTTGCATAGCGATGACTGCAGTTTCGGCATTGCTTCAGTATATACGGGGCACCCATCATTCTCTAGCCGCCCTGCAGCGCTCAAAACCATTTACTCGAATGAATTTCTGCTCCAAAATTCACGTCTGAGTTTAGATGTCCAGGAGAATAACGATGCCGATCAAAAATGTCAGCACTGAAAATTTTATCGATTTTATTTTTGAACTGTTTGCGCAACGTGGCACCGAAGAGTATATGGGCGAATCGGTCACTATGTCCCAGCATATGGAACAAACCGCCGCCTGCGCGGTTGCAGACGGGGCTTGTGACAGTCTGGTCATATCGGCCCTGCTGCATGACATCGGTCACTTCGTCGGTGATCATCCTATCGACGCGCTTGAAAACGGCAATGACAATTACCACGATGAAATCGGTGCACGTTTTCTCGAGCCCTACTTTCCGTCATCCGTAACCGAGCCCATCCGACTCCATGTTGCCGCCAAACGTTACCTCTGCGCTACTCACAGCGATTATTTGGGACATCTGTCAGCAGCTTCGGTAAATTCTCTCAACGTCCAGGGCGGCCCGATGAACGCCGAGGAAGTCGAGCAATTCGAAAATAAAGCCCTTAATCAGGATGCACTCCGGTTACGCCTTTATGACGACGATGGAAAGGTCGCCGGCCTGACCATCAAACCCGTAACTGACTATCGACCTATGCTCGAATCGCTATTGCTACACTAGTGGTCGAACAACCAAGCATATGAAATACAAGGGTATTCTATTTGACAAGGACGGTACGTTACTGGATTTCAACAAGACCTGGTTACCCATCTATCGCATCGCGGCCGAGGAAATTTCCAACGCGGACAACGATCTTGCAAATCAGTTGCTGGAGAAGCATGGTTTCAACACCGCGTTAGATCGTTTTATTGGTGGTAGCTTGCTGGCAGCGGGTAACAATCATGAAATTGCCCAGGCCTGGGCGGCTGAAATGGGCCAGCACGACGAAGTTGCTCGAATCAGCGAACGTCTTAACGAAATTTTTGAAGTTGCGGGTGCACGACACGCAACTGCGGTAACCGGGCTTGCTGAAACACTTGAAACCTTAAAACAATCCGGACTGAAAATGGGCGTGGCCACTGCCGATAGTTACCGCGGCATTATCAATACGCTGCAATCATTCGATGTGCTGGATAAATTCGATTTTCTCGCAGGCTACGACAGCGGTCACGGTGTCAAACCCGCCGCGGGTATGGTCATCGCGTTCTGTGAGCAGATGCAACTGGATGTCAGTAGCGTCGTGGTAGTGGGCGACAACCGACACGATATTGAAATGGGCCGCAATGCGAGTGCCGGTCTTTGCGTCGGAGTTTTAACCGGGACCAGCACCCGCGAAGATCTGGAATCCATTGCTGACATCGTACTCGACGATATCAGTAGATTACCTGGTGCTCTTTCAAGGTGATATTGACTGGTAGTTCAAGCCCTTAGCCAATCTGCCACTATTTTACATTCCCGTTTTGCCATAGATTTTTCTGGCTGGCGCAGATAGTAGTCGGCTTGCAAATGGTATGGCGTGGAAAATACCTCTACCAGTTCTCCAGATTCCAGATAGTTATCGATGAGTGGACGCCTGCCGAGCATGATCCCATCGCCACGCTGTGCCGCTTCAATCGCGATTAGCGAACCGTCGACCAGCAAACCACGTGGCATACTGACATCATTTTTAACATGGTTGCGGAACCAACGATGCCAGTCATCGTCATAACCCAGCACATGAATCAATTCAAACTCGAGAATATCGTCCGCTCGTTTCGGGCTTTGACGCTGGGCCAACAGCTCAGGTGAACATACCGGGGTTATAATCGACGTGAATAATTTGACCCTGTTTGAATCTTTATCTGCATCACCACCGATCAGAATTTCAAGATCGGGAACACCTTCTTTCTGTTTATCGTCGATTTGTTCCAGAGTTTTTATGCGTATTTCAATATTGCGGTGTAACTTTCGGAAAGCTTTTAGTTTGGGCACCAGCCAAAGTGCTGCAACACCAGAGGTGCAACGAAGCGTCACCGTCTGATGATGCTGACCGGGAAACAATTGATCGGTAACCGAATCCAGGCGGTCCAGCGCTTCGTGAACCGTATCCAGATAAGCCTGCCCGGTACTGGTTAAGGATAACCTTCGGTGATGACGAATAAACAGCGCCGTGTCGAGATACGCCTCCAATTGGCGCATTTGCTGGCTAACCGCTGCCTGGGAGATATTAAGATCTTGCGCGGCAAGCGAGAAACTGAGACGCCGACCGGCGGCTTCGAAGGTTCTTAAAATATTTAAACGCGGGCGTTTCAAGTGCTTTTTCGAATAAGATTTACTTATAGATACTGTCAGTTTTTATTGTTTGACGCAAGCCATGGCGCTGCCTAAAGTTTCGACTCAAACCAGCAACCCGAAAAGCCGTGTCGATGGAATTTTTTAGCTACCTGAAAAGCGATGATATTCGCTATGTACATGAATCCTCGTTAGAAATTCTTGAGGAGGTCGGCTTACTGGTTCGCAACGAAAAAGCGAGAAATCGCTTCGCAGAACACGGCGCGCTAGTCGATCATGACACGGAGATGGTGCGCATTCCAGCAGCCGTAGTCGAGAAATACCGCGCCATGGTACCCCCTACCATTACGCTGCGGGGTCGTGATCCCGCTTTTGACATTACTTTTCCTCGCGAACTTCCGGTCATCGCAACCGCCAGTTCAGCACCGGATATTGTTGATCCAGTGACGGGCGTAACGCGTCGCTCCAGATCCGACGATATTGCGCGGATTGCTCATCTGGTCAACGAGTTGCCAGGTTTCGACCTGTTTTCTATCTCGACCCTCGCGGACGACGCTCCCAAAGATCAATTCAGCCTGACCCGTTTCTACGCGGCGCTGAAAAATTGCGTCAAACCCTGTCGGACCTCGGTCTACAATATCCGCGAAGCGGAACAGGTGATCAAACTCGGCGAGCTAATTGCAGGTTCGAAGGAAGCTTACTGGGAG
>QIJI01000471.1 GCA_003231795.1 Gammaproteobacteria bacterium | reverse complement strand
AGCTGTGATCGAGTGCTGGTAATGTACGCCGGGAAAATAGTCGAGTCAGGCAGCATATATGATATCTTCGAGCGCCCTGCACACCCCTACACGCGCGGATTACTCAATTCCATACCCAGACTGGATACACCCGGAAAATCGCGCCTGAGCACGATTGAAGGCCTGGTACCTTCGCTCCACCAAATGCCCACGGGCTGTCGCTTCGAAAATCGATGCCATTATGCAAAAGATAGCTGTCGTGAAACCAATCCCGATATCGAGACTATTGCAGGAAATCATCAGGTTAGCTGTTTCCATTGGCGCCATATCATCGACTTCGATGGCAGCACACTAAAGTGAGCACCGCTTTACTGGAGGTGCAGGATCTGTGTAAAGGCTTTCCGGTGCGTGAAGGAATATTGTTACGCGCTCGCGCTTACAATCAGGCAGTCGACCATGTTTCGATCACGGTAGAGGCAGGTGAAACCCTGGGCCTGGTGGGCGAATCGGGTTGCGGTAAGTCGACCCTGGCCCGATGCATCGCCAAATTGTATCAACCCGATTCGGGCCAGATAATTTTTGAAGGTCAAAATATTCTCAAACTGAATCGACGCCAGACCCTGGCCTACCGCAGATCGGTACAAATGATTTTTCAGGATCCGATGGAATCGCTCAATTCGAGACACAGTGTCGAAGAGATTCTGACTGAGCCCTTCATCATACATAATATCGGCAACCACAAAACACGGCGCGAGGAAGTCAGAAAATTACTCGATATTGTCGGCTTACCCGCTTCCGCTTGCTCACATTATCCTTTCGAATTTTCCGGTGGACAACGTCAGCGAATCGGCATAGCTCGCGCGCTGTCTTTGAAACCAAAACTGATAGTTTGCGACGAAGCGGTATCTGCACTCGACGTTTCAATTCAAAGTCAGATCCTCAACTTGTTACTCGATCTGCAGCGGGAGTTTAATCTTTCCTATTTGTTTATTGCGCACGACCTGGCGGTGGTGAAACATATTTCCGACCGGGTAGCCGTGATGTATCTCGGTCAAATTGTTGAATCCGCCAAAAGCGACGAAATTTATCGGAATCCCTTACATCCCTATACGCAATCATTAATTGACTCGATTCCGGTACCCGATCCCAGTCACAAACGTAGCGGTGAAATATTACGTGGCGAAGTGCCATCTGCGATAAATCCACCCGATGGCTGTCGTTTTCATACTCGCTGCCCGATGGTGTTCGATCGCTGTAGTCATCAATCACCGCCAATGCACAATCGAGACAATCATTCTGCGGCCTGCCATTTACTAGAAAATCCCAACCGATAAAACAAGATGAGTTCGCCTATGAAATATTCTCACCATATCGAATTTAAGGTGCGTGATTACGAGTGCGACATGCAGGGCGTAGTCAATAACGGCGTTTATCAGAATTATCTTGAACATGCGCGGCACGAATTTCTACAGACGCGGGGTATTAATTTTGCCGAAGTCACCGAAAGCGGTATCAACCTGGTTGTGATCAGAGCCGAGCTGGATTACAAAAATTCGCTCAAAAGCAATGATACCTTTGTGGTCCGTAGTCTGGTACGCCAGATCTCTCGTGTCCGTTTCGAATTTCAGCAGGACGTATACAAACTACCGCAAGAGAAACTGATGCTGGCTGCACGAATTACCGGTACCTCGTTAAACGCCAACGGACGTCCTTTTGTACCTGATATGCTGACACAGCTCTTTATCACCGACTAGTGGCCGAACAATCAGGAATCTGCTTTATTTCGGGTTGATAAGTATCGCTGATATCTGAAAAAGCATTTAGCGCAAGCTCTACCTCTTCGCTATCAGCCAATTGAAACTGGGTGAATCCACAGCGATGCATGAATGACAGCTGATCGCGTATTACATCGCCACGGGCACGTAACTCTCCCCGGTAACCCAATCTTTCGCGCAATAACCTGGCCTGGCTGAAAGCCCGCCCATCGGCAAATACGTTAAAATTCAATGCCACTAAATCCAGCCGCGGCAGGAATTCTCTGATTTCTTCAACGTCGTCCGTAGCTTCAAGTTCTACTCCGATTCTGTAATCCGAACTCTGCAAAACATCCCAGTCTCGCTGCAGTCGCTGCAGTGAAATGATAACTGACCGGTTACTACCCAATTCATCGCTGTCGCTGGTCTCAAGCCAGTCGTCGGTAATGACTTCGTTTAAGTTAATGACGACTGACATATACGCGTGCCTTGAATGGATCGCGGCCTATCCGCTCCAGTGTTTGTAAGAAGCTTTCATCCACTTGACGATAGTCAACGTAGGTTTCAATGATTTTTTCAATTGCCTCCCCTACGTCTCGCTTGGCAACCGCCGGGCCCAATACCTTGCCCAGAGCAGTGTAATTACTGGCAGCGCCACCGAGCGTAATCTGATACCAGTCTTCACCATTTTTATCGACACCCAACAGACCAATATTTCCAACGTGATGATGCCCGCAGGCATTTATGCAGCCCGAGATATTGATCCTGATATTGCCGATACTGTAAAGCTTGTCCAGCGCGTCGAAACGACGAATGATATCTTCTGATACGTCGATAGAAGTTGCATTGGCCAGCGCACAGAAATCGGATCCCGGGCAGCAGATAACATCATTGACAGTGCCGATATTCGGGTTGGCCAGACGCAGCCGAGTCAGAGCTTGCCACAACGAATACAATTCAACTTGCTCCACCTGCGCCAGTATCAGGTTTTGCGAATAGGTGGTCCTTATTTCGCCCGCGCTGTACTGATCTGCCAGATCAGCCACCTGCTCCATCTGGGTATCACTGATATCTCCAGGCGCCTGCCCATGATTCTTCAACGACAGGGTTACGATTCGATAGCCCCTGATTTTATGCGCCTGGGTATTTTGACGATACCAGGAGTTAAACATCGGATTCTGGGCGCATTGATCCTTGATTCCGTCATCATCTTCAAGATCCTTGTACTTGTGGATCTGGAAGGATTCCCTGATTCGATCGATACGTTGATCAGACAGTTTAAGATCGGACTCGCGTAAATGTTGCCATTCGGCTTCAACCTGTTCGCGAAAGGTTTCGATTCCGAGCGCATTAACTAGAATCTTGATGCGTGCTTTATAAATATTGTCGCGCCGACCATGCAGGTTGTATACCCGCAGTATCGCATCAAGGTAGCTGAGTAGATCATGGCGCGGCAAAAAGTCTCGAATCAACTTTCCAATAACCGGGGTTCGCCCCATGCCACCGCCAACCAGGACTTTAAAACATACCTCCCCCTGACCATTCTGTACCAGTTGCAGGCCGATATCGTGCACCTGAGAAGCCACCCTGTCCTGGCGTGAGCCGGTTACTGCAAATTTAAACTTACGCGGTAGAAACGAAAACTCGGGATGTAAAGTCGACCACTGGCGTAACAATTCACACCATATCCTCGGATCTTCGAGTTCGTCCGGTGCGACCCCTGCCAGGGGATCGGATGTGACATTACGAATACAGTTGCCGCTGGTCTGAATGGCATGCATCTGCACACCCGCCAGGTGCGCCAGAATATCGGGGACTGTCTCTAAAGCCGGCCAGTTAAACTGGAAATTCTGACGTGTTGTGACATGCGCGTATCCCCGGTCATAGGTGCGTGCGATATGGCCCAGCATGCGCATCTGATCCGAATTGAGAATGCCGTAGGGCACCGCGACGCGTAACATCGGGGCATGGCGCTGTACGTATAGCCCGTTGCGTAAACGCAATTGCTTGAATACTTCCTCATCAAGCTTGCCGGCAAGAAACCGATCCGTCTGATCGCGAAACTGTTCGACTCGTTCATCTACCAGTTTTTGATCAATCTGATTATAGGCGTACATAGTAAAGCTTCGCAGCATTAATGGCCGCTCAATATAGCCCAGACAATATATCTCAAAAAATGATAAATCCAGATACTATATTCCTACATTCGATATAAGCACTGAATCGTCTTACCTTTTTTAACAGGCCTTATTTTCGTAATCAGAGCCAACATTGTCGCTTTATATAGATCAGGCTCATTCGAATAATCCGGTGGAATGTAACCTATCGAGACCTGTGAACCCGGTTTTCCCTTTATCGCGCGCCGGACTCCAGATTAAAGATTGCACGAAACCTGCTACGCTGACAAAATGCTTTTTATTTTTCGGGAGTACTCATGGGATTTCTAACCGGCAAAAAAGCCCTGGTTGCTGGCATTGCCAGTAATCGATCCATCGCTTATGGCATTGCCAAGGCAATGCACCGGGAAGGAGCAGAACTTGCTTTCAGTTATCCCAATGACAAATTAAAAGCGCGGGTAGAAAAGTTTGCCGCCGAGCTTGGCTCCCAAATAGTTTTGCCCTGCGACGTGGCAAATGACGACGACATTACCGGTTTGTTTGAACTTCTCGGTAAACATTGGGACTCGCTGGACGCTCTCGTTCATTCAATCGCATTTGCTCCACGTGAAGCCCTGGCAGGTGATTACCTGGAAAATCTGGATCGCGAAGGTTTTCGGATGGCCCACGATATCAGCTCTTATAGCCTGGCTGCCATGGCCAAGGCAGGACGATCCATGATGCAAAATACCAATGGCGCAATCATAACCATGACCTATCTTGGCTCAGAACGTGCCCTGCCTAATTACAATATAATGGGTGTAGCTAAAGCCAGCCTTGAAGCAAACGTGCGCTATCTTGCTGCAGCACTGGGCCCTGAGGGAATTCGGGTCAATTCAATTTCAGCCGGACCGATCAAAACACTGGCGTCAGCCGGTATCGGAAGTTTTAAAATGATTCTTGATGAAGTTAAACATAACTCACCTTTACGCCGCAACGTAACGATCGATGACGTCGGTAATACCGGTGCATTTTTATGTTCAGATCTGGCCGCAGGAATTACTGGCGAAAATATCTACGTCGATTCCGGTTACAATATTGTAAGCATGGGTGTACTAGACTAACCGGCCGCCGGAAAATAGTTATCGAACTTGAGTTTGCTTAAGCCAGGGGTCGAACAACTAGTTAAGAAAATCGAGGTCTTCAAGCGGAGTTTGTATTACCTCGGCACGGCTACTTAGCAGTTTCAAGACGGATTGGTAATCTGCTTCCGCATTGGCACTGCTCATGCCTTCCAGCAAGTCATCGTCGGCACCAAAATCATTACTGATAACAGCCGACAATTCGACAATACTGTAGCTACCATCAGGCTGAGGTAGCCCTTCGTATTCCATCCCCTGATCCGGTTTAGGCATTCTGAACGCAGTTCTTTTTATCAGGTTATCTACTTCAGCCTGATCACGCGCAACAAACCCGTGGTCAACAATAGAGGATGACCAGTCGTTCGCAAGTTGCTCCAGACTCTTACCCTGTTTTAATGCCAAAAGTGCACTCGTGCCTGCAGCCAGATTCTGTTCCTGTGTTTTACTCCGAATCAATTCGTTTCGAATTTGATCGCTGACCTGCTCTAGCGGTTGCAACTCGGATTTTTTAACTTGCTTGAGACGGATAAAGACAACGGATTCGTCACCGAGTTCTATGGCCTCACTATTGAGACCCAACTGGTACACCTCGGCAGAGTATGCAGCCTGTCTAACTTTTTGTTGAGCGGCGATACCCTCTCCGGAAGAACGTTCAAACCAGTCGCTGGTTTCAATTTCCAGATCGAGCTGTTCGGCTGCCGCCAACAGTGAATCTGATTGTTCGTAAACCAGGTTCGCCAGAGTCTCCACTATTTCAAAAATCTGCCCTTCGGCGAGTCCGGCTCTAATTTCGTCTTCTATCTCTGCTCTGACAGACTCGAAGGATTGGGCTTCACCCCCGCTAACACTATGCAATTGAATTAAATGCCAGCCAAAATTTGTCTTCACCGGCTCACTTATCTGCCCTGGCTGCAGTGAAAATAAAGATGTCTCAAAAGCCTGTGCCATGATGCCGCGCTCAACTTCACCAAGACTACCGCCATCCCCGGCAGAGCCTGTATCCTGCGAATGTTCCCGTGCCAGGTCGGCAAAACTTTCACCATTATCAAGACGCTCACGAATCCGGGTTATTTGCGCTAGTGCCTGTTCATTCTCCTCGCCCGAAACCTGAATCAGTATATGGCTGGCGTCACGCACCTCCGGACTGGAATAGGCCTCGAGACTTTCCTGATAGCGCGCATAGCTATTTTCCCGATCGACGCTGATTCTCTCTGTAATGCTGGCCAGATTAATCTCAATATATTCAATTTTAATTTTCTCAGAGGTACGAAACCTATCCGGCGTTAACTGGTAGCGTTGTTCTATGTCTTGCGCATCAACCATTATCCCGCCTGGGCCAACACTGTAATTAAGCGAACGGATTTTGCGAGATTGACTGTTCAAACTGGCAAACCACTTCTCCTGCACGGGGACTGCAAATGCAGTTGCCTGTATTCCGTTCTGAAATTGACTCATTGCCTGGCTTTGTCTGAGTCTTTGCTCAAATCCTAAAGGTGAGGCACCAATCGAACGCAATTGTGCCTGGTAGGTATCAGTATCAAACTGCCCATTGCTGTGGAATTCCTGCATTTCGCGAATGATTCGGCTGAGCGCCTCATCGCTGATTCGATAATAACGTTCCTCGGTATATTGTTGAAGCACGATATTCTCAACCAATTGACTCAAAACCTGCTGGCGTAGTGCTGTCTCATTGTCAAAAGAATCCGGTATAGTTCCACCAAACAGACGTGCAAGCCGCTGGCGGTAATTTGCATATTCCCGATCGAAATCACGCAGACTTATTTCTTCACCGTTGACGGTTGCCGCCGGGGAAACTGCACCACCACCGAAATACGAATTCACACCGAACAGCGCGAATGGGATACTGATTAGAAAGATGATGCCATAGGCAAGCCATCCCGATACTTTTTCACGAATTGCTAGCAGCATTTATAAGCAGGTCATCATCAAAGAGAAAAATAAAATGAAGCGCTCTGTCCGGAGCGCATTCAAGGATGGCGGAGTGGACGGGACTCGAACCCGCGACCACCGGCGTGACAGGCCGGTATTCTAACCAACTGAACTACCACTCCTGATATGGTGGGTGCTGACGGGATCGAACCGCCGACCCTCGCCTTGTAAGGGCGATGCTCTCCCAGCTGAGCTAAGCACCCGGTGTGGGCAAAAAAGGGCGCTAGTTTACTGCGTCTTTTAATGCTTTGCCAGCCTTAAATGCGGGTACATTAGAAGCCTTGATCTGGATAGTTTCACCGGTGCGGGGATTGCGTCCTGCACGTGCTTCGCGGTGGCGAACAAGGAAGGTTCCAAAGCCGACGATGGTTACCTGATCGCCTGATTTGAGCGCTTCGGTCACTGCTGCGATTACTCCGTCTACAGCACGAGAAGAATCTGCTTTACTCATGTCTGCAGCATTTGCAACAGCATCAATCAATTCGGATTTATTCATTTGATTTTTTCCATTTGGTTAAGTTTATATATTTATAGCCCGAAGGACGGACAGGCAACACAAGTCTGATCTTGCTTGTTATTGTTGCGCTTGAGCAATTATCGCCCGCGAATTCCCCCGTCCAGAGCGTCGAATTAAACCAACAGCACGCTTTAGGGTCAACCTAAAAAGGACAAAAGGTCAAAAAAAGTCTCATAATTTTCTGATCCAGCGGCTGTTGGATTAAAACTTGGTACATTCTAGTGGTCGAACAACCAAGGTTTGATGGATACAGAGCGTCCCAGGAGACCTGGAACAAGGCGCAGCCCGCAGGAAATGGCATGCCCTTTTCAAGGGTTGTAACGCAGTGCCAGGTCACCTGGGACGCTCCCTACGGGCGAGGCGTGAAGCGGTCATTCGCTTTGTCGCCTCAGGGCGCCTACTTTTGGTGCGCCTTTTGACAAGGACCGGGCCATTGCCTGCAAGGCGCGTCGCGCGACTAACCGCTTCACGTCGCGCTGTATCCATCAAACCTTGGTTGTTCGACCACTATACTGCAGAGAATCCAATCGTTGATCTTAACTGCTTTAATGCGCCCTGACTCTGGACGACTTTTTCTCTTTTTCTTTCGATTTCGGCGTATCCGCAACGGTCTCGGCACCCTTACTCAGCGGCGTAGGGGGATGAGCTAGCGCCACATCAAGCACCTGATCTATCCAGCGTACCGGGATAATTTCAAGTTTAGCCTTGATATTATCGGGGATTTCGGCCAGATCTTTGGCATTTTCTTCAGGAATTAATACCTTGGTAATACCACCACGATGTGCAGCCAGTAATTTTTCCTTCAGCCCTCCGATCGGTAAAACCTCGCCTCTTAGCGTAATCTCTCCGGTCATTGCGACCTCGGCTTTAACAGGAATTTTGGTCAATGCCGATACTAACGCGGTGCACATACCGACCCCTGCACTCGGGCCGTCCTTCGGAGTCGCTCCTTCCGGAACATGAATATGAATATCTTTATTTTCGTTAAAATCCGGCTTGACACCAAGAACATCGGCTCGACTACGAACTACGGTCATTGCCGCCTGTATCGATTCTTTCATTACATCGCCAAGTTGACCGGTTTGGACAAACTTGCCCTTGCCCTGGACCACCGCTGATTCGATGGTCAATAATTCTCCACCGACTTCAGTCCAGGCCAGACCGGTAACCTGTCCAACCTGATCACGCGCATCGGCCGAACCATAACGGAATCGTTTAACGCCAAGATATTTTTCAATATTTTTAGCGCTGATGGTCAGTTTTTTAGTGCTCGGCTTCAGTAACATGGCTTTTACTGACTTACGGCAGATTTTGGATATTTCACGCTCGAGATTACGCACACCCGCTTCACGAGTGTAGCGTTGAATAATTTCGCTTACCGCGCTTTCTTTAATATCAATTTCTTCCGGCTTGAGTCCGTTCTCCTTGATCTGTTTTGGAATCAAATACTTAAGCGCAATATTTAATTTCTCATCTTCGGTATAACCCGGTATTCGGATGACTTCCATCCGATCAAGCAACGGACCTGGAATATTCATGCTATTAGAGGTTGCGACAAACATGGTATCTGACAGATCAAACTCGACTTCCATATAATGATCTGCAAAAGTGTTGTTTTGCTCTGGATCAAGAACTTCCAGCAATGCCGATGCTGGATCGCCGCGAAAGTCCATCGCCATCTTGTCGATTTCATCAAGCAGAAACAGCGGGTTCCTGACTTTGGCCCTGGCTAGATTCTGGATAATTTTACCCGGCATCGATCCAATATAGGTGCGACGGTGACCCCTGATTTCGGATTCATCACGCACCCCGCCAAGCGACATACGGGAGAACTTGCGATTCGTAGCACGCGCAATGGAACGACCCAAGGATGTTTTACCGACACCGGGTGGCCCCACCAGGCACAAAATAGGGCCCTTTAGCTTGCGCACCCGCTGCTGCACCGCGAGATACTCCAGGATACGCTCCTTCACCTTTTCCAGACCGTAGTGATCTTCTTCCAGCACTTGTTCCGCCTGTGCCAGATCACGCCGAATTTTCGACTTCTTTTTCCAGGGTACACTGACCAGCCAATCAATATAGTTGCGTACCACAGTTGCTTCTGCCGACATGGGCGACATCATTTTAAGCTTACTAAGCTCCGAATCGGCCTTTTCCCGAGCTTCCTTCGGCATTCCTGACGCTTCAATCTTGTTTTGCAGATCATCGACTTCATTTGGCGCGTCATCCATATCACCGAGTTCTTTTTGAATCGCTTTCATTTGCTCATTCAGATAGTACTCACGCTGACTCTTTTCCATCTGCTGTTTGACGCGGCCACGGATTCGTTTCTCAATTTGCATCAAATCGATTTCACCTTCGATCTTGCTCATGATGTGCTCGATTCGTTCCCTCGGATCCTGAATCTCCAGAATTTCCTGTTTTTCATCCAGCTTAAGCGACATATGCGCAGCAATGGTGTCGGCGAGTCGGCTTGGATCATCAATTCCCGAAAGTGAAGTCAATATCTCAGGTGGTACTTTCTTGTTTAATTTGACGTACTGGTCGAATAGATTCATCACCGAACGCAGCAGAACTTCGGCTTCCCGGTCATCGACCAGATTTGATTTCTCGATCACCTGGATCGAGGCCGAATAATATTCGTTGGTTGCCAGTAAACTGTCGACAATGACCCGATCACCACCTTCGACCAGCACCTTGATAGTGCCGTCGGGCAGTTTGAGCATTTGCAGGATGGTAGATAGCGTGCCTATCTGATACAGATCAGTCTGTTCCGGGTCGTCGACCTCGGCATTTTTTTGTGCCAGTAACAGAATTTTCTTGTTGTCGGACATTGCTGCTTCAAGCGCAAGAATGGATTTCTCGCGACCGACAAATAATGGAATCACCATGTGCGGATACACCACTACGTCGCGCAGTGGTAATACCGGAATCAACTGCCTTTCCTGCTGTTCCGCCAGGGGTTTGTTCTGATCGTCCGACATTAATGCCTCAAAGCTTACATTTCGAGTTTATATGGGAGTCAAAAATAAAATTTCAACCCGACCTCTCAAAGCCTGCGCCAGATGAGGTCTATTAGTCAGAAGCCACGCGCTGCATTTCTCCGCCTTCATAAATTACATAGGGCTGGGCATGACCTTCGATAACCGCAGCGTCAACCACGACCTTGCTGACATTTTCCATCGCGGGTAAATCGTACATAATTTCCAACAAGGTATTTTCGAGGATAGTACGCAATCCTCTGGCACCGGTTTTACGCTCCATTGCTTTCTTGGCTACTGCGGCCAGTGAATCGACGCGAAACTCGATTTCACATCCTTCGATTTCAAACATTTTCTGATATTGTTTGGTGATCGCATTCTTGGGCTGGGTCAGAATTTTAATCAACGCCTCTTCATCCAGCTCTTCAAGCGTTGCTACCACTGGCAGGCGCCCGACAAATTCGGGGATTAAGCCATACTTGATCAAATCTTCAGGCTCGACTTTGCTAATGACCTCGCCGAACTGATCTCTTTTATCCTTACTTTTAACGTCCGCGCCAAACCCGATTCCGCCTTTTTCAGAACGGTTCAGGATCACCTTATCGAGCCCTGCAAATGCGCCGCCACACACAAACAGTATTTTCCCGGTATCAACTTGTAAAAATTCCTGCTGCGGATGCTTTCTCCCACCCTGTGGCGGAACTGAAGCGATCGTGCCTTCAATCAGCTTCAACAAAGCTTGCTGGACACCTTCACCGGATACATCGCGCGTAATCGACGGGTTATCGGATTTGCGTGAAATCTTGTCGATTTCATCGATATATACAATTCCGGTCTGAGCCTTCTCAACGTCATAGTCACACTTCTGTAACAGCTTCTGGATGATATTTTCAACGTCTTCGCCGACATATCCCGCTTCCGTCAGCGTCGTTGCATCAGCTATGGCAAACGGTACATTGAGTAAACGTGCAAGTGTTTCGGCTAATAATGTCTTACCGGAACCGGTAGGCCCAATGAGTAGTATATTGGATTTTGAAAGTTCGATGTCGTCTTTGACGTGACCTACTTCAAGACGTTTGTAGTGATTGTACACCGCGACTGCCAATACCTTTTTGGCGCGCTCCTGTCCGATAACATATTCATCAAGAACCTCGAAAATATCATGCGGTATCGGCAGTTTGCTCTCGATATCCTCGCCGTTTTCATGAATTTCTTCCCTGATAATATCGTTACATAGGTCAACACATTCATCGCAGATAAACACCGAAGGTCCCGCGATCAACTTTCTTACTTCATGCTGACTTTTACCGCAAAATGAGCAATAAAGCAGTTTTTCGTCCTTATTTTTTGATCTATCGTCACTCATACCAAAACTACCGATTAATCGTACCTTATTGATTTAATAATATTAGACGCCGCCGCCAAGCACAACCGAAAATAACCTTTTTTGAATAGCGTTTCACAGTTTGAATATGAGAACTTCTTCTATTCTGAGGCGCCTTTCCCTTCTGGTTCGGCACGTGAGGTTAAAACTTGATCGATAATTCCGTATTCGACCGACTCATCGGCGCTCATGAAATTATCACGTTCGGTGTCCTTGTTGATCGTAATTTCTTTTTTACCGGTGTGATGAGCGAGTAACTTGTTCATTCGCGAACGAACCGCTAGAATTTCTTTGGCGTGGATTTCAAAATCGCTGGCCTGCCCCTGAAAACCGCCTAGTGGCTGATGAATCATCACTCGTGAATGCGGCAGTCCATAACGTTTACCGGCGCTACCTCCGACCAGTAGAATCGCTCCCATACTGGCAGCCTGACCCGTACACAATGTACTGACATCGGGTTTGATGAATTGCATGGTGTCATAAATTGCAAGTCCTGCAGTTACCGAACCACCGGGGCTGTTGATGTACAGCGAGATATCCTTATCCGGATTTTCCGATTCCAGGAACAACAATTGGGCAACAATCAGGTTCGCCATATGGTCCTCAATGGGTCCGACCACGAATATCACCCGCTCTTTGAGCAAGCGAGAGTAAATATCGTAAGCACGCTCGCCACGGGCAGATTGCTCTACTACCATCGGTACCAGGTTGGCTTGAGTATCCACCTGCTGAGGCATGATGGATACTATTTCGGATTTGATTCGATTATCTTGCATTGCGATACCCGGAGATTGGATTAGTCTATAGCTTGCCGTTCATCAGATCGTCAAAATTGGCAGTTTTCTCAGTGACGCTGGCTTTATCCAAGATATGGCCGACGACCTGATCTTCAAGTACCATGCTTTCGAGACCTGATCGAGCCTGCTTGTTTTGGCGATAATAATTGAGTACCTGATCGGGTTGTTCATAAGAAACCGCCATTTCTTCGATGGCCGATTCAACCTTCGCCTGATCTAGCTTGATCTCTTCCTTGCGAATAACTTCAGCAATCAACAACCCCAGTTGTACCCGCCGAGTCGCCTCTTCAGCAAACAGTTCATTCGGAAAACTGGCTTCATCCATCGAAGCAGGATCCTTATTCATTCGTTCGGCTGCCTGGACGCGTAATGATTTGATTTCCCCGGTTACCATGGCAGATGGTGCAATAATGGAATTTTTTGCCAGCAATTTAGTCATCACGGCATTTTTCAGGTGGGACTTAAGGCGGTCGTTTTTTTCTTTTTCCATATTGGCGCGAATATCGCTGCGCATCTTGTCCAGATCACCGTCCTCGATACCAAACGCCTTGGCAAACTCGGCATCTATTTCCGGTAGCTCTGGTTTGGAAATTTTGCTTGCCTTTAACGTGAATTCCGCCTTCTTTCCGGCCACGTCCTCACCATGATATTCCTCGGGGAAGTTTACCTCGACAAGCCTCTCCTCGTTCACCTTGATCCCTTCGAGACCTGACTCGAATTCGGGCAACATCTGGCCTGCCCCGATTTCAATCGGCATATCCTTGCCAGCACCACCTTCGAACAACTCCCCATCTATGCGACCCTCAAAGTCGACCATCACCTGGAAGCCTTTTTTGGCCGCTGCCCTGGTTTCCTTCCAGCCCTTGCGTTGCTCGCGTAACTTTTGCAGCATCGCTTCGAAATCCTGATCGGTAATTTCTACCAACGGCTTTTCGATTTCAATCGATTCGAGCTGTAAATCCTCAACTTCCGGATACACTTCGAAAGTTGCGGTGTAAGAAACATCTTCTTTTTCTTCACTGCTGATCGAATCGATGCTGGGCACTCCGGCAGGGCGAACCTGCTCCTGCACCAGGGCTTCCTGATACGAAGATTCGATTACGTCCCCGATCACTTCCTGACGCACAGGTACACCATATTTCTGCTGCACCACTTTGAGCGGTACTTTGCCGGGACGAAACCCGTCAATGCGAACTGTCTTGCTCAGGTCTTTGAGCTTCTTCTCAACCGCTTCGGTCACCTGTTCTGACGGAATTTGTACCGTCATTCTGCGCTCAAGGCCTTCGAGAGTTTCTATCGATACTTGCATATTGTGTTACTCGTAATATTCTGTTCGGGGATTCTGGAAAATACAATATCGGCTTCCGGTTCCAGAAAGTAATGGTGCGAAAGGAGAGACTCGAACTCTCACATCAAAGATACCAGAACCTAAATCTGGCGCGTCTACCAATTCCGCCACTCTCGCAGATAACAACTTTCAAATAAATCGAATCGAGTTCACCTGTCATTTAAAAACGCCATTTACAGCGCCTGTTTACAGGCGCCCGGAAAATGGGGTGGACGATGGGGATCGAACCCACGACAACAAGAATCACAATCTTGCACTCTACCAACTGAGCTACGCCCACCATAATTTGGCACGCCCGGCAGGATTCGAACCTGCTACCCTCGGCTTAGAAGGCCGATGCTCTATCCAATTGAGCTACGGGCGCTTCGGATACCTTTCTAAGTGCCTATTTTAGACGATTGCGGCGTTGGCAGCATGCTCGAATCCTCATGTATATCTGTATACACTGCGGTTCTGCGCGTGCTGCCGCCTTGCACTCGCCTAAAATAGGCGCTTAGAAAGGCATCCTCGGTTCATCTTAACTACCGGTTTCTAATCGTCAATCTTTTACGCGATTGTGGCGTTGGTCGCGTGCCGGTGGACCGGGCCGTCGAATCCTCACGTATTTTATATACGCCGCGGTCCTCGGATCACCTTAAACTGCCAGAAAATTTACTTACCTTTCCTGATTCTAGTGAATTTTGGAGCATTCACTGGAATGAATATGGTCGGGGTGGAGAGATTCGAACTCCCGACCCACTGCTCCCAAAGCAGTTGCGCTACCAGGCTGCGCTACACCCCGATTTCTGCCCCTCCGACACGCCAAACGTGGCGGAATGCAAGGCGCGAAATCATACGCCGATCAAAATTGATCGTCAAATGAATAACCATGGAATTTCAACCATTTAACCAGACTTTCAAAGCAACCTCGAAAAGATTATTTCCGGCGCCAGCGGGTGGCACCGGAACTATCTTCAATTTCGACACCCGCGGCGGTCAATTGATCGCGAATCTGGTCTGCCAGGGCCCAGTCTTTGCTTTGACGGGCCTGCAGCCGCTGATCAATAAGCTGATCGATTTCGGAATCGCCAAGACCATGCTTTTGACCCGCCTGCGATTTAAGAAACTTTTCGGGATGATCCTGTAACAAACCAATAACGGCCCCAAGGTAACGTAATAGCGATGCAAGGGTGTCGCAATCATCCCTTTGCTCGGTTTTCGCACGGTTAATCTCACGCACCAAATCAAACAACACGGCAATTGCATTGGCGGTATTAAAATCATCGCATAGAGCTTTTTCAAAACGAGTCTGATACTCACTATCGGCAGGAATATCCACCGTTTCAGTATCGAGCAATGCGGAGTACAGACGCTGCAACGCCGCACGGGCATTTTCGAGCTGATCTTCCGAGTAATTCAATTGACTACGATAATGGCTTCCCAGTATGAAATATCGAATCTCCTCGGCTTTGAAACTTTCCAGTACCTCACGTAGCACGAAAAAGTTTCCCAGCGATTTAGACATTTTCTCTTCATTAACGCTTACGAATCCGTTATGCATCCAGTAATTAACGAATTTTTCGCCGTTACAGGCTTCGCTTTGTGCAATTTCATTCTCATGATGCGGAAACTGCAAGTCCTGGCCACCGCCGTGAATATCAAAATGATTGCCCAGCAAACTGCCAGACATCGCGGAACACTCGATATGCCATCCAGGACGACCATCTCCATATTTCGATGACCAGCTGGGCTCACCGGGCTTGGCTGATTTCCACAACACGAAATCCAGAGGGTCTCGTTTACCTTCATCGACTTCTACCCTTTCACCGGCTCGCAGTTCTTTGATCTTCTTGCCCGACAACTTGCCATAGTTCTGAAACTTCGAAACCGAGAAGTACACATCACCATTGTCAGCCTGATAGGCATATTCCTGTTGTTGCAGCTTTTCGATCATTTCCAACATCTCGGCAATTGTTTCAGTTGCCCGGGGCTCCAGCTCCGGTCGCAATACTCCAAGTGCATCGGCATCCTGATGCATGGCTTCAATGAAGCGCGCGGTTAGCTGCTCAAAATGCTCACCGTTTTCATTCGCTCTATTGATTATCTTGTCGTCGATATCGGTAATGTTGCGAACATATTTAACCTCGTAGCCGAGGTGTTTCAAATAGCGATAAACCACGTCAAACACCACCAGCACGCGGGCGTGGCCAATATGGCAATAATCGTAAACCGTCATACCGCAGACATACATGCGAACCTGCCCGGATACTATGGGTTCGAAGACTTCTTTTTGCTTGCTAAAACTATTGTAAATCGTCAGCATTTTCGGCTTTCTATAGGTCGTCTGAGTTAAACAGGGTCAAGTTTAAAAGAAGCTTCCGACAAGCGAAACAGTTAAATGTTGAGGAAACTCTGCAAAAGGCAGAGTTTCCTGTGGTACATGGATGTACCGCCATTTTCAATCACGCTGAGTGATTGAAAATGAAGGAGGAACGGAAATCACATTTTTCGCTCCTCCCCGCTCTGCTAAGTCAGGGATGATTTATGCAGAGCTTTCTTTACTGGCTTCCAAATAGGCATACAAATCAGTAAAATCCGCAGGTTTACAATTACGGGAATGATGATGAAACAAACCCTGCTTCCGATTCTGGTGGTACTGGCAGCCATTTTGTCCCTGGTACTTTTCCCCAATCTCAAAGGTAACGAAACGATGAATGAAACATCCGCCGACAATCCGGTAGTGCTGCTCGAAACAACCATGGGCAACATCACGATCGAACTCGATATGCAAAATGCCCCGATCAGCAGTGAAAACTTTCTCGCTTATGTCGACGATGGCTACTTTGTCGACACCACTTTCCACCGTGTCATCCCCAATTTCATGATTCAGGGTGGTGGTATCACAGCTGATATGCGCGATAAACCCAGCAAGTTGCCTGCCATCCAGAACGAAGCCAACAACGGCCTGACCAATGATCGAGGAACTCTTGCCATGGCTCGGACCGGCGACCCGCATTCGGCCACCTCGCAGTTTTTCATCAATCACGCGGACAATGCCTTTTTGAATTTCACCAGCGAATCGATGCAGGGCTGGGGATATGCGGTGTTTGGCAAAGTTACCGACGGCATGGACGTGATCGACGCGATGGCAAAGGTAGCCACTGGTGATAAAGGTGGTCATCAAAATGTACCGGACGAAACCATCACCATTACCGGAGCCAGCCGTCAATAGGCGAGGCCGGCAGCATGACTGACGAGTACCTGTTTATCTCCGACTGTCATCTGGATGCCAGCCGACCCGAGGTCACTGACGCGCTCACCGTTTTTCTTCAACAACAGGCCTCTACGGCCCATTGCCTTTATATTCTGGGTGATCTCTTTGAAGTCTGGTTAGGCGACGACGCAACATTCGAACTAAGCCCGATCCTGGCTGCGCTACAACAGATCGCAAAAAATACCGAGGTTTATTTTATCGCCGGTAACCGGGATTTTCTGCTCGGAGAAAACTTCGCGACCCAGGCCGGCCTGTCCATTGTTACCGAGCCCCTGTCAATCGAACTTGGGGGCCAGGCTGTTCTTCTGATTCACGGTGACAGCCTGTGCACCGACGATCATGACTATCAGGAGTTTCGCAAAATGGTCAGAGATCCGCTTTGGCAGAGTACATTTTTGTCAAAACCATTAACTGAGAGACAGCAAATTGCCGCACAGTTAAGGCAGGATAGTGTCGCTGCAATGGCACAAAAGTCGATGCAAATCATGGATGTCAACCAACAGGCAGTCGACGCTTGCTTTAGAACTCAGTCGGTAGATATCATCGTGCACGGGCATACTCACAGACCCGCCATCCATCGCTACCCGGACAACAATACCCGCTACGTACTGGGCGACTGGAACCCCGGCCCAAGTTACCTAAGCTGGCGTGAAGACCAGGGATTCAAACTGGTCGATAGCAGAGTCCCCTAATATCGTCTGACGATCCGGAGCGGAATTAATGTTTAGGCGGGCAAGGCCTGCCTTGCAGCAATATCACTTCAACTTGATGAAACAGCTCAACCATCAAGCCCTCGAGATATATCTGAAATGATATCGTCGATATATTCCAGGCCGACGGCAACTCGTACCAGTCCCTCGGTAATTCCAGACTGTAATTTTACCGTTTCGCTAACTTTACCGTGAGTGGTGGTAAACGGATGCGTGATGGTGGATTTGACATCACCCAGATTGGCGGTAATCGACAGGATTTGAGTGGAATCGATTAAATGCCAGGCTTTTTCCCGCCCACCTCGAACAACAAACGACACAACACCTCCAAAATCACTTTGCTGCTGTTTGGCCAGTTCATATTGTGGATGTGATTCAAGACCCGCGTAAAACACTTTTTCAACCGCAGTGTGTTGCTCCAGAAAATGTGCCAGTTTCAATGCCTGTTGCGAGTGAGCAGTCATCCGTAAACTCAAGGTTTCTAGCCCCTTGAGCGCTACCCATGCATTAAATGGGCTCATACTGGGACCGGTGGTGCGAATCACGCCAAACAGCTCTTCACCCACCAGTTCCTGACTACCAACCACCGCACCTCCAACGATACGCCCCTGACCATCGAGATATTTGGTAGCAGAATGCACGATCACATCAGCGCCCAGCGCCAGGGGCTGCTGCAGTGCCGG
The DNA here is from genome assembly GCA_003231795.1 of Gammaproteobacteria bacterium. GTDB lineage: Bacteria > Pseudomonadota > Gammaproteobacteria. Next base: position 14,097 of record QIJI01000471.1, on the reverse strand, counting down.
AGTACAAAAACAGTTATCGACTGCGAGCAAACAGTTGTTCTCATGCGCGAGATCCGCAACAGCCCTGATATCTGCGATTTCTGCCAGCGGGTTCGACGGAGTTTCGAGGAAAAATAATTGCGTGGTGGGTCGAACTGCCCGTTTCCAGTCGTTGATATCAGTCAGATCTACGTAACTGGTATCGATACCGAAGCGAGTCAGATACTTGTCAAACAATGTGGTGGTCGAACCAAAAATTGAGCGTGAACTGACGATATGATCGCCCGATTTTAACAGGCCAACACATAGACTCATTATCGCTGCCATCCCTGAAGCGGTCGCGACACAGGCTTCGCCTCCTTCGAGAGCGGCCAGCCGTTGTTCAAAAATATTCGTGGTTGGGTTGGTAAAACGTGAATAAATATTTCCGGGTTCGTCACCAGAAAATCGGGCGGCAGCTTGCGCCGCATTTTCGAAAACAAAACTCGATGTCGCAAAAATCGGTTCGCTGTGCTCGAATTCATTTGTGCGTCGTTGTCCGCTGCGGATTGCGACGGTTTCAAATCCAGGGGTATCGTATGTCACGGAGTTTCTCCAGTAAACGAAAAACTCGGAAGGGAAAAGGTTCAGAAAGTGCTCAGGACCACCCTCTTTAGCAAATTTATATTGGGATTATTTGTCAATACACAACCCCGTGCGCCTGCAAGCCGAGAAACAAATCAGCGCCTTTCGTGAACATTAAAACGATGATAAGTTGATGTCAAGCGATCAAAATCGTAAATCAGTTGCTGTTGCCAGATTCAATCATTTCAATTACGGTTTTTAAGATAGCGATTGTCTTAAGATCGATTTTCGGGTCTTTACCAAAATAATGATCGCTGCGGGTCGCAATCAGGGTCATGCTATCGGGAGCGATGATATCGACTAACGGCGTTAAGCCATCATTCGGCCCCTGTTCGGCAATCAAGGGATACTTGTTAGCAGACAGACTACTCAAATTTCCGGTTAGCGATAATCCCAGATAATTAATGACGACAAGATCCGGGGGCAAATTCAACGTTTTAACGCGTTCCCTGGATTGACTTGCAGACAGGGTCACTATCTCTTCTTCGTCCCAGCCTAACCATGCCATTGCCAGATTGAGCGCTATTTTTTGCGGCCACTTCTGAAAATAATCAACTAGCGGACTGCCCTGAAGTATGCCTCCGAGGTTAACCCAGGCTACCACCGATTCTAACTCTCCGTGATTGGGTAGTTTACCCAGGGTGTAATGAATCGACGGCCCTGCGGCACTGGACCCGACGATAATTATTTTTTTAGCGCTACCGCTGTGACGCATAACCGAGGCTGCAATTAACTCGGCAGATTGCATTACCGATCCATTTGGTGGCACTAGAATCAGATGATTTTCAATCCCCAGTTTATCGATCAAACGTCTGGGCGCAGCAAAGTCCGAACCCGTGATGTGACCATTGGCCACGTAATTCCAGCCCGGGACCAGTAATATCAGGTAGTCGCTAACCGAAACCGGCGGGGCGAACAATCCTTCTCTGGGCAGCGCCATCAGACGGTGAAAGGCTTTTTGGACCGATCGGTTTTTTTGATCCTGCCACAAGCGGTCGGCTAAAAACAATGCGGCAAAATCATTGGAAAACTGCTGTGATATTTGTGTGAGGTCATTACGACTTGGGAGTATTTCGGGGTAATTCTGATAAACCAGATCTATATCGCGGTCCAGTTCAGGATTATTCTTTTTGTCTTGCAGGTAATGATTTAGATAATATTGGGCGATACTTGAATCAACTGTAGTCGAAATCACTTCATCCAGAAACTCGGCTTCTACTGCATATTTTGGGAACGAGCTACGCCCGATAGAGGCAAGCAGCTTGAATAGTAGCGAAATACGACGTAACACCGAACTCATTCGGCCGCTCCTCGAATTGTTGATAGTTGTTTGCGAGAGTATGATTTTAGAGACTATCTTATAAATACGATATCGTTGACGAGGGCTTCGTCAAACAGTTCGATGACATCCTGATTTTTCATTCTGATACAACCGGCAGAAACCGGTTCACCGATACGCTTTTCATCCGAAGTTCCGTGGATATAAATGTATCGCTGGTAGGTGTCATAGGCCCCGCCCAGGTTGACGCCCTGTTCGAGACCATCCAGCCAAAGTATGCGGGAAGTGATTTCATCTTTCTCCTGATTATCCATGTTATGTGCAATTTTGCCAGTAGCTTCACGTGCTTCAAATATCATGCCGGAAGGTTGGTCGCCACCGACCTTTTGCCGAATCCGGTGAATTCCGAATGGTGTCTTATAGGATTCAATTCGATTACCCATGCCGTTCTCGGCGGTAGACACCGGATAACTGCGATTCATTTCCTGCTCGATATCAATCCAGTGCAACTGTTGCTTACCCGATTCAATAACGATGAACGGACGTTGGTCCGCAAGTGCGGAATTGCCTTGCAACCGACTGGCAACGTCACGATTGATGTCATGCCATAACATCAGGCGTTATTGTGCAAATCCATGCCTACCACATTGAGTTGATCTTCGGTTGCTTCCTTGGCCGAATCGTTTCTTAATCGTCTGATTTTATCAAGATAATCAATGTCCACCGTCGCGGTGACGTATTCTCCATTGAAGCAGGAACAATCAAATCCCTTGATACTGCGATTACCTTTTTGTACCGCATCGATCAAGTCGTCCAGGTCCTGGTAGATCAGCCAGTCGGCACCGATATAGTCAGCTACCTGTTGTTCGTTACGACCAAATGCCACTAGCTCTTCTGATGCAGGCATATCGATCCCATAGACATTAGGGTAACGTACTGGGGGCGCAGCAGAAGCAATATAAACCTTTTTCGCACCCGCTTCACGGGCCATCTGGATAATCTGCTTGGAGGTGGTCCCGCGCACAATCGAGTCATCTACCAGTAACACGGTTTTACCTTTAAATTCAATATCGATAGGGTTCAGTTTACGGCGCACTGATTTTTTACGCAATTTTTGACCCGGCATGATGAAGGTACGCCCTATATATCGATTCTTTATAAAACCTTCACGGAACTTGACGCCGAGATGATAAGCCAGCTCAATCGCTGCCGGGCGACTGGTATCCGGAATAGGAATGACTACGTCGATATCGTGATCAGGCATCAGGCGCAGAATTTTACGCCCGAGTTTAACTCCCATGCGTAGTCGCGCCTTGTAGACATAAATGTCATCAATAATAGAATCCGGTCTGGCAAGGTATACATATTCAAAGATACAGGGGTTCAGTTGCGCATCAGCCGCACATTGCTGGCGATGCACGTTTCCTTCTACGTCGATGTAAACCGCTTCTCCAGGTTTCAGGTCGGCGACCAGTTCAAAACCTGAAGTCTGCAAGGCGACACTTTCCGACGCAATCATATACTCATATCCTGATTTGCGCCTACGTTTGCCATACACCACTGGACGAATGCCACGTGGGTCACGAAAACCGATTATCCCCTTGCCGGTTAACATTGCGACCACGGCATAGGCACCTTCGATGCGCTTATGTGTCTCGGTTACTGCGGTAAATATTTCATCAGCAGTCAATTTCAGACTACCGCGGCTTTGCAACTCATGTGCAAGAACGTTGAGTAATACCTCGGTATCGGACTCGGTATTGATATGGCGCAAATCGGATTGGTAAAGCTCGGATTTGAGCTTTTCCACATTGGTCAAGTTGCCGTTGTGCGCAAGCGTAATGCCGTAAGGAGAATTCACGTAAAAAGGCTGGGCTTCTGCTGAGGATGAACATCCGGCTGTTGGATAACGCACATGGCCGATGCCCATTTTTCCGACCAGTTTACGCATGTGGCGCGAATGGAACACATCGCTGACCTGCCCGTTATCCTTGTGCAAGCTCAGCTTGTTTTGATCGCATACAACAATTCCCGCCGCATCCTGGCCGCGATGCTGCAAAACCAGCAACGCGTCGTAAATCACCTGCGCCGCCGCTTGCTGACTAATGATTCCTACAATTCCACACATTTCGTAAATACTCTGGTTAAGCCAATCACAACTGAATTTTGAATTTTTCCGCAGCATCGGACGGAACAACGCCCTTTACCCATTGCGCAAGCTGTTCAAAAAATTCGATTGAGACAGTATCCTGCCAGGTATCGCTAGACGGCGCCGGAGTTAAACTAAAAAGCAACACCACCATCGATACAATCAATACCCCGCGCGCTCCACCGAAAATTATACCAAGCGCCTTATCAGTACCACTCAGTCCTGTACTCGACACCATCTTGCTGACAATGAAATTAACGATTGCACCTACGATCAAGGTAAGCACAAACAGGATCCCCCCACCCGTCATTCCTCGTATTGTCGACGACTCAATGAAAGGTTCCAGCAGTCCCGAAACCGGCGTGAAATATCGAAATGCAATAACGCCGGCAAGGATCCATGTTATCAACGATATGGACTCTTTGACAAAACCCCGTATCAAACTGATCAGTGCCGAAAGAGCGATTACACCAAATATAACAAAGTCAATCCACGTCATATATCTTCTCAATTAATCCACAGGAGCCATGTGGGCCTCCAAAGTCGGTTTGTTTCAATTAATCACCTGTCAGCAAGGATCAACAATTATCTTTCATACTTCATGATTATGCCATCAATGTCATGTTTGGCTTTTATCTTGTTTTGCGCTACCCGAGTCTGATTGCGATTTAAAAACGGACCCAGCCGAACCCGGTAATTAGCTTTATTGTCGATGTCGAACTGTTCAATAAATACCGCAGCTATATTAGATTTACGTAATTTGTCTCGTTGAACGAGCGCTTTTTGTCGCTGCTGGAAACTGCCAACTTGTAAAACCCAACTATCTCCCCCGGATTTAACTTCTGCTTTAACTTCAACGGTCGTTTTTACCCGAGATTCAGTCTCTGACTGGGTCTGAGTCCCGGATGAGCTGGTAGATGTTGAGGCAGTCTCTACTTTTGTAGTGAGCGGTCGTTCAATTTTATTTTCGGGAGAGTTTTCATCTATCATGCGGGCATCGAGATCAGGCAAGGCTTCGACCTTTGCTTTTAACTCGATCAGTTTGGGTTCAAATTCAGGATTTTCGGCAATCACCGGTTGCGCCGGTATCACGATTTCGAGTTTGTCCTTGTTCACTCCTGAACCGTCCAAAATCATCGGCAGGAATATGACCGCCAGTGCGAATACGACGATAATTCCAACCAGACGATTTTTGATATTTTGATCCATTAGGGTTTGAGTTCGTCTGAGTCAGATAGCGTATGTAACAAGCGTTCTACAGTCACGAAGGAACCAGTCACCAGCATTATATCCAGATTACCTAAAGAAGACAGTGCATGATCCAGTACTTCGGCGGGGTTATCAAATAAAGCTTCCACCTCGACAACCGAATCAATTTTTGATTTTAGCTGTTGCGCGCTAAGTCCCCGGTCACATACCAGAGTCAAGGTCCACCAGCAATCTACGACCGGTTTTAAAGCTTCAACAAAGCGATCCGCCTGCTTGTCTTCGAGCATACCCAGTAACACAACAATTTTTGCATCGGGGCCACGAATGGCCTGAAGGTTTTCAGCAATAGCCTCTGCCGCATCCTGATTATGTCCAACGTCAGCAATTAACTGGCACTTGAGTCGGCTCGACAAATGTTCAAAGCGCCCTGGAATATGGGTTCCTTCAAAATTCGCACCAATTTTTTTCTGGTCCAGCCCAGAAAACGGAAGTAGGCAGGATAATCCTGCCAACACGCCTGCGATATTGTGATCTTGATACTTGCCTGGTAATACACGAGGCAATGATACTTCGAGCTTGCCACAACGCCAGTTGAGGCGGCCATTATCCAGCGATTCAATCTGATAATCTTCACCGTATCGAAGCGATCGGCACCCGAGACGGTTTATCTCGGATAACACCGACTGCGGCGGATCCGGGTCGTTAACAATAGCCTGCACACGAGACCGCAGAACTCCGGCTTTTTCGTATCCTATAGATTCACGATCCGTACCCAGCCATGCCTGGTGGTCAATACCAATCGGGGTCAGATGGACAAGATCGGCGTCTATAATATTAACCGCATCCAGACGACCACCGAGTCCAACCTCCAGAATAGCGAAATCCAGCGGCCATTGTTGCATTAGATAAAGCGCAGCCAGTGTGCCATATTCAAAATAGGTTAAGGCGGTGTCTCCCCGCGCTATTTCAACTTGTTCAAAGGCATCGCAAAGTTCGGCATCGCTGACAGGCACAAGCGCATGTTTAATGCGTTCGTTATATTGTAAAAGATGTGGCGAGGTATAACTCGCGACCCGGTAGCCCGCCTGATGTAACCAGGTTTCGTATGCTGCCACGGTCGATCCTTTACCGTTGGTACCCGCGACGGTAATGACCCGGGTTGCGATCTGATGGAAACCAAGTTGTTGCGCCACATGGCGAACGCGATCGAGTCCCAGATCGATAGCCTTGTCATGCAACGACGTTTGCCATTCGAGCCATTGCTCCAGGGTGCTAAAAGGGGGTGTTTTCAGTGTTGAAAGAGCTCTAGTGGTCGAACAACTAAGGTTTGATGGATACAGCGAGACGCGAAGCGGTCAGTCGCGCGACGCGCCTTGAAGGCAATGGCCCAGCCCTTGTCGAAAGGCGCAACAAAGCGAATGACCGCTTCCCGCCTCGCCCGAAGGGAGCGCCCCAGGTGATCTGGCACTGCGTTGCAACCCTTGAAAAGGACATGCCATTCCCTGCGGGCTGCGCCTTGTTCCAGATCACCTGGGGCACTCTGTATCCATCAAACCTTAGTTGTTCGACCACTAGGGTGCGGCCTGCCCCATCAGCATAGTGCACAGGGAACTGATTTTCTGACGTAACTGTCGACGATCTACAATCATGTCCAGCGCACCGTGATCCAGCAGAAATTCACTCCGCTGAAATCCTTCGGGTAGAGTTTCCCGAACGGTTTGTTCGATAACCCGGGGTCCGGCAAATCCGATTAACGCGCCGGGCTCTGCAATCTGAACATCGCCCAGCATAGCCAAACTGGCCGAGACACCGCCCATGGTCGGATCAGTTAAGACACAGATATAAGGCAGGCCACGACGTGACAGCCGGGTTAACGCAGCACTGGTTTTAGCCATTTGCAATAGCGAATAGAGAGCTTCCTGCATTCTGGCACCACCGCTTGCGCTAAAACAGATCATCGGTATACCGTGTTCAATAGCCGTATTTACCGCTCGAACAAATTTTTCGCCGACGACAGAGCCCATCGAACCTCCCATAAACTGAAATTCAAATGCAACCGCTACCATTTCAACACCAAGTACCTTGCCGCGCATTACGATCAGCGCATCTTTTTCACCGGTACGTTTTTGCGCCTGGCTCAACCGATCTCGATATCTTTTGTCGTCCTTGAATTTGAGCACATCGACGGACTCGATATTGGCGGCAATTTCATGGGTGCTATCTTCATCAAAAAACGATCCCAGCCGGCGGCGTGCCGAAATCCGCATATGATGATCGCACTTGGTACAGACTTCCTGATTACGCTCCAGCTCGGCTCGATAGATGATCGCATCACAGGAACCACATTTCGCCCACAGCCCCTCGGGTACGTTCTTCTTGTCGTTACCCCCTGACGTTCTGATTTTCGACGGCAACAGCGATTCAAACCAGTTCATAAGAGGCTCCGGATTCCGATTTCATTCAAATCGAATACTTCAGGTAAAATAGTCATAACTTATTCATCAACTCGAACAAAACGTTACAGGCATTGGTATAAGCGCTTAACAACCAGATTTACTTTCATCGCCACGATTGACCTCAAGCATAAAATGATCGATCAAATCGGCGCTTTTGACTCCTTTAGAAACCTCGACACCACTACTGACATCAACTCCCCAGGGCTCCAACTGAACAATCGCCCCGGCAACATTCGATGCATTAATTCCACCAGCCAAGACCATTGGGAAATTAAATCCGGAGGGAATTCTGGACCAGTCAAATGTATCACCGGAACCGCCCTGTCGTCCAGCAGCGTTGCTGTCAAACAGGAATCCCTGGGCAGAGCTGTAAGATTTGGCATAGTCAACGGGATCGTCAACGCTGGCCATCGGAATAACCTTAAAATAAGGCAACTGCCAGGCTTCGCAGCTATCTACCGATTCACTGCCATGAAACTGTAAGCTATCGGGTCTGACCTGATGTACCACCTGTGCGGTCCAATCGTCGTCTTCGTCCAATAGTAAGGCAGTGACATTAACAAATGGAGGGATCTGCTTGCGAATAGCTTGCGCCTGTTCGATGTCGATAAAACGCGGGCTCGAACGATGGAAATTCAGGCCGATAGAATCGGCACCGCGTTCGGCCGCGTATAGCGCGTCCTGCAAGCGGGTAATTCCACAAATTTTGACTCGGGTTCTATGCGTCATATCAGAATAATACGGGCTTTTTTGCCTGCAGGGGGAGCTTATATTGATCATCGAACCAGGCGCACAAAAAATACAGACCTGATGCAGCCGCAGTGATTTCAGCCAGATTCCGATCACGGGCACGAAACACCTGACCGAACCAGTCACAGTCCCGTTCGCTGGTACCGACCGCCATCAGGCTACCGACTATATTTCTTACCATATGGTAGAGGAAGGCGTTCGCGGTGATATCCATATATATCAGTTCACCCTGACGCGTAAATTCAATCGAATGGAGTTTTCGACTGGCAGTTTTAGCCTGACATCCGGCTGCCCGAAAGCTGCTGAAATCATGTTCGCCAACCAGCACCTGGGCACAATCATGCATAAGCTGATGATCCAGTGCGCGAAACTCCCAGCAGGCCCGATCCTGAAATATGGCACTGGGTACACTGGAATTTTGAATAATATAACGATAACTGCGTGCATGAGCGCCAAATCGGGCATGAAAATTCGCGTCAACAGGCGCTATCCACTTGATTCGAATATCGCGCGGTAGACGACAATTCGAGCCCAGGACCCACGCGCGTTCATCACGCTCGGAATCAGATTCGAAATGAGCAACCTGCTCGATTGCATGTACTCCTGCGTCCGTGCGACCGGCACAAACCAGGTCAATTGCATGGTCTGCGACAAAACCTATTGCTGTTTCGAGATGCTGTTGTATCGAATCGCAATGCCGCTGTCGTTGCCAACCACAGTAAGCCGATCCTGAGTATTCAACACCAATGGCGTATTTCAATGCTTAGCCCGGAAATCTCACAAAACTGCGACAGAATCGCGCAGGATTTTGTTTTCACGGAGAAATTCACGAAACAGTCTCGTATCAACGATTCCGAGCGACTGAGGAACTCGGTGCCCCTTGATGGTGAATATTTCTTGTGGAATCAACAGACTAGCGAGACGGCGCATGATTTATGAATTTTCCGGGTTAGATGCCAATCGTTAATAAAATGTGGAAATTAAAACATATGGGTTGAAATTATAAAAAGCAAGCGGCCACCAAATTATTGCCGAGGTAATAACATAACCCAAAACCTGATGACTGCAGGTTTTATATTTCAGGCCGCCAATAAAAAAGGCCTGCTGCAAAACAACAGGCCTTTCAATTACAACCTTAGATTTATTTCTTGATGCTATCGAGCAGTGATTGCGCTTCCTCCTTTTGCTCATCGTTACCTTCCGTCACCACTTCTTCCAGACTTCCACGAGCGCCTTCGGTGTCACCCATATCGATAAAGGCTCGTGCAAGATCAAGTTTGGTAGAAACTTCGTCCACATCATCCGGTAACATCAGGTCGCCGATATCATCGATATCCGCAATCGAGTCAACCGCCGCCGTCGGCTCGTCAAAATCGCCGGGCGCAAAAGTACCGGTTTGGGTATCGCGGCCATCGTCCATATCGATATCCATCGCAACCGAATCATCGTCTGAAACAGATGCAACCGCGGCAGTGGGCTCGTCGAAATCGTCACCACCGAAATCAATTATTGAAATATCTTCTTCGTCATCAGTACCGTCACCCATGTTAATGAGCAGGTCATCATCATCAACCTTGTCGTCGTCCATTAACGCAGTATCTTCCATACCCAGATCAATTTCTGAATCACCAGATTTTGCTGACCCTATTTTCGGATTTTCGGCCGGTTCTTCATAACCCGGGGTGGTGTCGACAATCGCGGTTTCTTCAAAAATGAGGGCATCGTCAGCCGCCACGTCAATTTCTACAGCAGCATCATCGGGCTCATCATCCAGGCTTTTTTCAAACGGGATAAGATCAGCTTCATCAACATCAAGATCGTCGGCCTCTTCCAGAGCAGCCTCGAACTCAGCGCCCAGGTCCAATTCGGAGTCGTCTTCCGCTGCGTCGTCTCCGATATCAAAATCCATCGCCATTTCATCTGATTCCCCCGCAACCGGAGGTTCTGCGGTAATTTCCTCTTCGTCGTCCGAACCCAGATCAAGATCGCCTGGCAATTCCATAGCATCATCGCCGGCGGGTTTTTCCGCCGCATCGTCCATTGAAAATTCGAGCTCTTCGCCGATATCATCGGGCAATTCCAGAACCGGTTCATCAGTTACCGGTTCCCGGATATTGGTCTCATCATCGTCCAGCGAAGGTAATTCATCGTCATCCAGGCGTTGAATCTGTTGCGTTGCCGAGACATCTCCGGCCTCGCCAATGGATGCCGTATCGCTAAAATCACCGCCCGTATCATCCTCGCCCAGATTAAAATCGGTGGTTGAGAAATTGGTATCATCTTCATCTGATGCACCGAGATCAAAATCCGCTTCCTGCGGCTTGGTTATCTCGAGGTCCGCGGCACTCATGCCACTATCCTTGGCATCAGAGAACAGCGCATTCTCAGGGGCCAGTTCGTAGCCCATAACCTGTACACGATCCCAGTAATCGCCGCCAGAATCACCCATGGACTTCAATTTATCTGCTTCCTGGACAAATGCATTCACGTTCTTGGTGGCAAAATAAGTATCCAATAACTTTGAGCGGTAATCAGCGCGTTCCGGGTTCGTCTCAAGATTGCTGGTCAGCAACTCTTCGGCGTTGTCATATAAACCATAGGCCAGGTAAACATCGACTTCGTTTAATACATCGTCTTGTTCTGCACTAGCTGCCGCTGGTGCCGGAGCTTCCGGCTCAGGCATATCCTGCTGCGAAATGATGGCAGTGCTTGAGAACTCGTCTTCTTCATCATCCTCGGCAACGATTTCGGGTTTTGCAGGTTCAACGCTTAACTCTTTATCGGAGGGAATCTTGATATCCGTTTCATCGGATTGGCCTTCGGCCATGTGAATCGGCGTCAGTTCCTCATCTCCTTCGTCGGCGAAAATACTATCTTCAGCGCTGTCAGAATCATCCTCGGAAGCGGCTTTGCGGCGTTTTACTATGACCAGAATCAGTAGCAGTACAATAACGCCGCCAACAGCTGCCAGAATAATTGGATCACCGAGCAAACCTCCCATCGAAGGCATTGACGGGATCATCGCAATTATATTCGGGGGCAATATGCCATCGAAAATGGATGGCGCCCGGGCAACAGATTCAGTGACTATGATCGGTGCAGGGAGTGGCGTTGCGTCAGCATCAGCCGCGTCAGCATCAGCCGCATCTGCTTCCGACATCGTATCGTCACTGACCATATTATCGGTCATCACGTCATCATCTACGAGCGTATCATCTGAAACCATCTCGGCGGTTCCATCAACAACCGCCTGTTCTTCAGCCTGAGCAGCGGCTTCTTCCGCCAGTAGTTCTTCTAGCAGCGCCTCTTCATCCGCTTCTATCGCTTCGGTAACCGTTTCCGGTGGTGCAGTTTCTTCTACGGCCTCGGCCTGCTCAGCTTGATCTGCCTGCAATTGGGCGAGACTGTCGTCTTCGATCTCAACCATTCTTTGCAATTCTTCAACTTTAGACAAACGTGCCTGAAGTTCGGCGATTCGGGATTCGAGTTCGGAGTTTTCGATTTTGGACGCTTCGAGCTCTTCCTCTGCCAGCGCGAGTCGGGTACGCAATTCGCCAACACCGGCATCTTCACTAATACCGGTTGATTCAGTATCACCGTCACCTGGCAGTAAAAGACTTAATTCGCCACTACTCTGATCGGTTGAAACCTCGCCTTCGCTACCCTCGGCAGCAATGGACTGCGAAACACCCGTTACGCGTTCAACGTAATCGTCCCACAAACCATTTTGCACCAGTACTTCGGCGTAAGCCTCCTGGTTATCCCACAGATCGATTTCGTCTGCGCTCGGGGCGCGAAGAATCGCACCTTCCTTTAAGTTGTTGATATTACCGCTGTTAAATGCATCAGGGTTGACGCGCTGAAATGCCAGCATTACCTGCGCCATGCTGTGAGCATCGTCCTTATAACGTGATGCTATGCTCCAAAGCGTATCGCCCTTAACGACTAAAACATCACCTTCGATAATGTTTGCCGATTCGCTTGCGATAAATTCCGAAGAGGATGGCTCTACGGATGGCTCCGTCTCGACCGTATCTTCGGTTAAAGCTATGGGTTCGGTGATCTGCTCGTCGCTTTCAGCCGTGGTTGTCGTTACCCCGGTTTGCTCTACGATTTCGCTGACACTGGAATCATCAGAAACAGCCGGTTCTACCGCCGGACTAGCGGCCGGCTCTGCCGGAGCAGATTGCTCAGCATAGAAAGGAGGATCGAGCAATATGGTAAATTCTCGAAGCACCCGCCCCTTTGACCAGTCGGCTTCAACAAGAAAGTTCAGGAAAGGTTCTTTAACGCCAGCTTTGGTTGTGACGATAACAATCGCCTGCTCACCATCTTCACTCTTTTTAACTGTAAACCTGAGATCGGATAGATGGCGTGGCCGTGACAGACCTGCCCGGTTAAAAGCATCACGCGATGCCAGGCTTACCAGTAAATCATCTATTTCGCCAGCGCGTGCCGAAATTACTTCGATCTCTGCATGTAGCGGCTGATTAAGGAATGATTTGACCTCAATCTCGCCCAGACCTAATGCATGACTGTTCGTCGGCAGCAATACCGCCAACCATAAAGCAACAATTAGTCCCAGTTTACGCACGTTTAGTCTCCCAGCTCCCTAACCTAAATTTTTTATAAAAAGTGCCTTAAATCCATGCACCTATGATTACAGTTAGAGAATTTACTTTAAAGAAAACACTTTCACAAGTAGATGTAACTATAGATTATAAAAAAGATTTTAGCAAAAAGTCAGAAACATTCACGTAATTATTTGCTAAGCCATATCGCATGGGGTCTGCAATCATCCAGAAGCGAAGGCTGGAGGGTTGGTCAGGAGACTGTTCCAAAAGGTTAATAATGCAACTAAATGATTGATTGCAATCAGAAATTGGGTTTGCGGGCGTATTTTTAACGACCATATTATCGAGCGCTGACAAGCGGCGAATGCATTCCTCAAGCGCAACATCTGACTCAAATTCAAGCTGAACCGAGCCCACAAAGCCATGGAATAAAGCTGCGTTGATAATTTGCAACTGACTGGAATATGAACTTTTTCCCAAAAAACCAGCTAAATCACTGGTTATCAGCGTATTTTCAGGCTCAGGAAGCAGATTGAACGCTATTTGGTCGGAGAAAATAACGCTGTCTGCCTCACGCCCACTTAGCAGATTAACGGTTTGGGACGCCAGTTCATCAACGCCGCGCTTACCGTAAAACTCGGCACTGCGCATTAATGTTGCATTGACCCGGCGAATCGGGCAAAGACGGTCAAGTTCAATCAGTGCGGGTAGCAAACAGGAAAGCTCGGCACCGGTAAGGCGTAGAGCGGTTTCACTGTAGGAAATCTCCAATTGCTGTCGCGCGCTACACAATATCGCGGGGCTGTCACGACCGATATCATGGCTCACCAGCAAACACCCCTGTGATATGGCGTTATGCTCCAGTTCGCGATCAAACTCCGGCATCAATAAAATGGAGCATCCGGCAAAATCAAAATCCTTTTGGTTAACCGATTTAACATAAGTGCCGGAAAAAGCATGGCGACTTCCGGCCTTTGACTCATCATCCAGTAAAACCAGCGAATCCGGTGTAACACCAGATTCGGCTAGTTTTTCCAGGATAGCCTCGCTCGCCAATCCACTGGCATGTGACAACGC
>QIJI01000050.1 GCA_003231795.1 Gammaproteobacteria bacterium | reverse complement strand
GCCTGACTACGCTTGCTTTTAAGCCAGCGAATAATCGGATCCCATTGATCAAGATCGCGTCGCACCGAGTAAGGCGCGAGTTCGAATACACCCAATCCTCGCTCTGCAGCGCGCACATAGTTTTGCGACTCTCGCAAAACACTAATAAATGGCGCCTTACGAACTTTACGCAAGTAAGTGTCCAGTTGGTGATAAACGTTGTAATTTTCGCGGCAGCGATTGGCGACAAGTGCAATACGGGCTTCCTTGCGGGCCACGCGCCCGTTGTTGAGTACCCTCTGGATAAACGGGGTTGCCGCGCGCATATCGATGGGTGAAGGCAACACTGGAATGATAATACTTTGTGCAAGACGCAAGTAATAGTTCAGCTCTTTGCCATGGATAGCCGCTGGCGTGTCATAAATTACGTAGTCGGCATTGCGCGGCACTCGCAGCTTGCCTGCGGCACCGTTAAATCCAGTTATCCTGCTGCGCCCCGGCGGCCGGTGTGCGAGCCAGTCCAGACTCGAACCCTGTGGATCGAGATCTACCAGCATTACCCGGCTTCCCTGGGAGGCATAATAACTTGCAATATTGGTGGCGAGGGTACTTTTGCCCGAGCCGCCTTTGGCGTTGAGTACCATTATTTTGCGCATATCATCCTGTCGGAAGTGATTTGACTGCGCGAATTATCGTTGAATTCAACCGGTGGTGCAAAACAGGCAGATTTAACCTGATATTCAATGCCGTAGATTCAACTGGGATTTCCAGGGTTAGTCGAGGTCGAGATGCTGCCACAGAGCGTCGACTTTTTCGATCACCGAATCTGACATTTCAATTGGTCGCCCCCACTCCCGACTGGTTTCCGGGCCGATCTTGTTGGTCGCATCGAGCCCCATTTTAGAACCAAGCCCCGACACCGGAGACGCAAAGTCGAGATAATCGATCGGTGTATTTTCAATCAGCGTTATGTCGCGGGCCGGATCGGTTCGTGTCGAAATAGCCCAGATAACATCTTCCCAGTTGCGAGCATCGATATCGTCATCGACCACAATTACAAACTTGGTATACATGAACTGTCGCAGGAAAGACCAGACCCCCATCATCACGCGTTTGGCGTGACCGGGATACTGTTTTTTCATACTGACTATCGCCACCCGATAAGAACAACCTTCGGCCGGCAAATAAAAATCAACGATTTCGGGGTATTGTTTCTGCAGGATAGGAATAAATACTTCATTCAATGCCAACCCGAGCACCGAGGGTTCATCCGGTGGGCGTCCGGTATAGGTGCTGTGATAGATCGGGTTCTCGCGCATCGTCATTGCTTCTACCGTGAACACGGGAAACTGCTCAACTTCGTTGTAATAGCCGGTGTGGTCACCAAAAGGTCCCTCATCAGCAACATCGCCAGAATAAATATGCCCCTCAAGCACGATTTCGGCTCGCGCTGGGATTTCAAGGTCGGATAGCAGCGATTTGGCAACTTCTGTTTTCGAACCCCGTAACAGCCCGGCAAATGCATATTCCGACAGGCTGTCCGGTATCGGGGTCACCGCCGCCAGAATAGTTGCCGGATCACAACCCAGTACGACCGAAATCGGAAACGGCTGCTCACCATTGGCCTCAACCCATTCCTGGTAATCGAGAGCGCCTCCACGCTGCGGCAACCAGCGCATGATTAATCGGTTAGACGCAATCAATTGTTGTCGGTAAATTCCGAGATTCTGTCGTTGTTTGTTAGGTCCCCGAGTGGTGACAAGGCCCCAGGTAATCAGTGGTGCAACATCGCCGGGCCAGCAAGTCTGGATTGGAAGCAGGGTTAGATCAACTTGACCGGCAGTTAGTTGAATTTGTTGGCATTTCGGGTTTTTTACCGATTTTGGCGACATGTCGAGGATTTTTTTGTATATCGGCAGGGTTTTCAACGCCTCTTTGAAACCCTTTGGCGGTTCCGGCTGCTTTAGAAAAGCCAGCAGTTTACCGATATCACGTAACGCACTAACCTGCTCTTCACCCATTGCACGAGCAACCCGCTGCTCGGTACCAAACAAGTTCGCCAAAAGGGGGATTTTACTATCGCCAGGCTGCTCGAAAAGTAACGCCGGTCCCTGTTTTCGCAAAACTCGCGACGCAACTTCTGTAATTTCCAGATTCGGGTCAACTCGTTGAGTAATCCTTTTTAGGTCTCCCTGCTTCTCCAGCTGGTCGATGAAATCTCGCAGATCCCTGTATTTCATTTACCAGATCTTGATGCCGTGGAATTTACTTTTAATACGCGTTTCGACAATGACCTTACTCACCAGAAAACTGAGCAATATGATGCCGATGATAATCGGCACTATAGCCTGCCAGTAAGCCTGAAGAACTTGCCACAATACGATCAGAGTTGGAAATTTGTTTTCATTTTCCAGTTCCATTTTCTGTTCCAGTTCGCGTTCCCGATCACTCATTTCCCGCTGCAGTTGCGCGATTGATTCAGCGGCCTGCAGGTTTTCATCTTCGAGCGCTTCCATTTTTACAACGAGACCATCCATATCTTTCTCGTACTGATCGATCACTATTTTGCTGTTACTCAACTTGGCGATTTCTAATTCCAGGTTTTTAACCTTGCCTTGCTCTTGCTTCAACAATAGATTTGAGGTGGGACGGGTTACCAGAAAACCTCGTTTGACCCAGCCTTTGGTCTCATCGGGTGCTGTCACCAGGGCATAAGCGCCAGATAGTTCTTCGATCAGTAACAGGTCACCCGATGATAGATATCTCAAAGTTTGGCTTGACTCGTCTGGCTGCGCATACAGTGACAGCCGTAGCTGGTCGGTCACGTACTGTCGATCCCGATTATCGGCATCAATTTCCTGTGCCAGAACCGAGCCGGTTTGCACTACCAGTGCTATCGCTAAAATAATATTCTTTAACATTTATTTGTTAACCCGAGCCATTTATAAACATACGCAAGCCCTTAGTTTGTACTTTTGTTTTACAGGGAATCATCGTCAATCCACCCGATCAATAAGTCCGGTGCTCAATCGGACAATTCCCAATAAAAGCCCATTCATCACAACGTCATCACGGCAGCTTATGAATGGTCCGGTTTAATTCCACTATGGCGCAGCAGGGCATCTATTTCAGGCTCGCGACCACGGAAACAACGGAACGACTCCATCGCCGGTCGCGACCCACCTTTTTCAAGCACACACTGCAAAAATCTATTCCCGGTTTCAGGGTTGAATATTCCTTCTTCTTCAAATGCGGCGAAGGCATCGGCGGATAAGACTTCCGCCCATTTGTAGCTATAATACCCTGCGGCATATCCTCCTGCAAAAATATGTGAAAAGCCGTTCTGAAAGCGATTGATTGCAGGCGTTTTTATCACCGCTACATCGTTACGCACCTGATCCAGAATTTGCTGAATTTGTTCGGCCGACTCAATATCCGGCTGTTGATGAAGTCGAATATCGAACAGCGAAAATTCCAGCTGGCGCAGCATTTGCAAAGCACTCTGAAAATTCCTGGCTTCCATCATGCGCTGAAAAAGATGATCCGGTAATGCTTCTCCAGTTTGATAATGGCGCGCAAACAGTTGTAGAGCCTCCTTCTCCCAACAGAAGTTTTCCATGAATTGACTCGGCAATTCAACCGCATCCCATTCTACACCGTTAATACCCGAGACCTCCGGAACATCGATTCGCGTCAGCATATGGTGCAAGCCATGGCCGAACTCATGAAACAAAGTGATAACCTCGTCATGCGTAAACAGCGCTGCATCGTCTCCGATCGGCGGCGTCAAATTACAGGTCAGGTAAGCAACTGGAATCTGGGTAACGCCATCGATGTGGTAGCGATCGACACATCCATCCATCCAGGCACCGCCGCGTTTATTTTCTCGCGCGTATAAATCGAGGTAAAACTGCCCTATAACATCACCCTTTGTATCTTTAATCTGGTAAAAACCGACAGATTCATGCCAGCAATCAATTGATTCCAAACTTGAAATACTGACCCGATAAAGACGGCTGACCAGGTCAAACAGACCGCTGATCACCTGCTGGTCTGAAAAATAAGGTTTCAAATCTTCATCTGAAATTTGATAACGGTGCTGTTTCAATTTTTCGCTGTAATAGGGATAATCCCAGGCTTCGAGCTCGGACTCAAACCCCAGTGATTTGGCAAAGAGCTGTGTTTCCTGGAGTTCATCCAGGGCCGTTTGGCGGGAGCGTGTTGCCAGGTCCTGTAGAAATTCGACGACTTCGTCGACACTGTCAGCCATCTTGGTTTGTAGTGAGTACTCAGCATAATTTTCAAATCCAAGTAATTTTGCTTTTACGTGTCTTTTAGCTACAATTTCTTGCATGTAGGGAGCGTTATCCCAGATCTTGTCGGTAATACCCCGATCAGACGCACGCGTAACATAGGCCTCATAGATCATTTTTCTAAGATCACGATTGTCCGCATAGGTGATGACGGCGAGGTAACAAGGCATATCCAAAGTCACCCGATAACCCGCAAGCGCTTTCTGTTGCGCTAGTTGGCACAACAATGCCCGCGCAGATTCGGGCAGGCCCCGCAGTTGCGACTCGTCCTCCGTGCAATACTGCCAGGCCTGCCCGGCATCGAGTAAATTATTTTCAAACTTCGATTGCAATTGAGACAGATCTTTTTGTAGTTGCTGGTAGCGCTCCCGGTCCTGCCCTTCGAGTTCAACACCTCCGAGTCGAAAATGCAGCAAGCTGTCTTCTAGTGCTTTCCTCTGTGCCCCATCAAAACTATCAAACTGGCTTGAGTCTGTTATCCGTTTGTAGGCATCGAAAAGGTCGCGATTCTGGCTAATTTCGGTCGAATACTCGCTCAGAATTGGCAGGCAAGCATTATAGGCATCGCGCAGCGCATCACTGCTTTTGACCGAGTTGAGGTGGCGTACCGGCGACCAGGCTTTGCTCAATCGATCGCTCATCAAAGACAGGGGCTTCACCAGGTTGTCCCAATCGACGTTAGTTTGCCGGGTTAAAAGCTGTACTTGCTCGCGATTATCCTGAATCAGACTTTCTATTGCAGGCTGAACCATTTCGGGGGTGATTTTGCTAAACGCCGGCAGCGCGCCGGACTCGAGTAATGGGTTGGTCAAAGTAGTTTCTCTGATTGAATAAAACGCATCGTCATAACGCGGCAAAAATTATGCATGGTTCTCATCGCTGCTTTATCAAAATGAAGTCGGCTGGCGTATTGCAAACATAATCACAAGACTCACAAATATCATAAAAGCGAACCCCATCGAAAGATAGGCTTTCCACTTTTTGCGTGCCACCAGAGATTCCTCTTCCAGCGCTGATAAAATAAACGGCTGGTTTTTATCCGGCGGACACGACAATACATGCTGGGCACGGTATTCGCGATTAATTTTTGCCAGTGCCTGTTTGCGTGCGGCAGCTCGAACGGTCTTCCATTCATCCTTTTCAAGACGAAGATTTTGATCAAGATCGAAATCCCTTAGATATCTTTCGGGCTGTAACTTCCACTGTTTAACCAGATCTTCAACCTGTCGAGAAATGAATTCATCAGATGGGTTGCCGTGCAGGGTCCGAAACCAGCCCAGTGCATACAAAGGCGTTGCTGGCCTGATTAGTCGCTCGCGAAAACGGTAGCCGCCGAAACTAATCACGGACAGCCACCGATTTGATCCGGATGGCCGCGTTCGCGCTTCTGTACTACCGCCATACCAGGTTACATCGGTTTCCGGAATAACATGAGCATCGTCCGGATCGACCGCGCAGTCCCCGGTTTCATCGACCAGCCGAAAAAGCTGTTCGCTACATTCATCTGAAATATTGGTCCAGCTGATACGTTTGCCAGTTCTACTTTTTTTATCAACAGTACAGTGATACCAGATGCATCGGCTGCCGCTGAATGGGGAGGTAAATGAGTCTTCAGGCAGCCATTCGGCCAGACCTTTTAATTCTACATGTCCCTGTGCCGCCGACCGAATTCTGGAAGTTGCGGTGCCTTGCATAAACCGAAGTCGTTTGAAAGCGTAGTAGGCGAAAAAGATCAGACCCAGGAAAAACAGCAGTAACACCACGAACAGGAAAAGATAGTCCGACCCGGGCAGTAGCAGAATTTCAGACTCGAGCAGGGCGAACATTACTAGTGGCCGAACAACCAGGGATTGATGGATACAGTGCGAATCAGCTTTCGAACAGTTCTTTTACGCCGACATCGGCCACTTCGCTGGCTTCGAATTCAAGTAAGTCACGAGCGCCGAACCTAAAAAGGCGGGCCACTATTGCATCCGGAAATTGTTCAATGCCGATATTATTAATATTGGCCGATTCATTATAAAATTCTCGCCGATCGGCAATGGTATTCTCAAGCGTGCTGATGCGGCTTTGCAGGTGCTGAAAGTTTTCATTTGCGCGCAACTCCGGATAATCTTCAGCCAAAGCAAAAAGCTGACCCAGACCCATCCGCAGCGCACCTTCAGCCATGCCAAGCCCCGTGACATCCTGGTTCTGCCGGGCCTCGGAAACCTGTGATCTGGCCTGCATGACCTTTTCCAGCGTGTCCTGTTCAAACTTCATGTATTGTTTGCAGGTCTCAACCAGTTTGGGGATCTCGTCGTGGCGTTGTTTCAGTAACACATCGATATTCGACCAGGCTTTTGAAACATTATGTTTGATACGAACCAGCTGGTTGTAAATGCTGACAACGTAAATCAACAATACGGCCAGCAGGCCCCAGAAAATTATGCTCGTAATGTCCATTGCGTTGTTCCTGTATAAAATCAGCTCGCTTTATATAAGAATTATATCAATAAAATCAAGGAGTTAACCGATCGGTATTAAAAGTCAAGATTGTGGACGTTGAGCGCATTTTTTTCGATGAAATTTCTTCGGGGCTCGACCTGATCCCCCATTAGCGTGGTGAAAACGTCATCAGCAGCAATTGCATCCTCGATCCGCACATTTAACAGGCGGCGATTTTCTGGATCCATAGTAGTCTCCCACAGTTGATCCGGGTTCATTTCACCCAGGCCTTTGTAGCGCTGGATATTGAGTCCCTTGCGTGCTTCGCGCATTAACCAGCCGTAAACCTCGCCGAATTCCTGAACTTCCTGGCGGCGTTCACCGCGGCTAACATAAGAGTCTTCGGAAAAGAGGCCACTTGACTGTTCGACGAATTGCGCAATTGTCTGGTAATCGGCGCTATTAAAAAATTCCCCGCTTAACTCACTCGAAGTCACGATACCGTGCAATCGTTTTTCAATCTGTATTCCGTACTCATTGCTATCATCATTTGATTTAACTGACGTGACGTAGGACAAAGAAGTCTCGCTGTTACTATTGACTCGAGCTCCCAACAACTCACCCCACTGCGCCATAGCGGCTTCGTCGAGTAACATGGATTTGGTTACTACCTTCAAATTGACCAGTTGTTTGAGTATTTCAGCCGGAATATGTTGGGCCAGGCGCTCGAATATGGCGAGTATGGTTATGTACTGGCGTGCCAGATTTTCCAACGCCAGATCAGATATTGGCGGAGTATCTTCGCTTAAATGCAGTGCGGCGCCTTCGATAGCAAGTTGCAGCAAATAGTTATTCAACTCTTTATCGTCTTTTACATAACGTTCCTGCTTGCCTTTTTTAACTTTGTACAGCGGTGGCTGCGCGATATAGATATGACCACGCTCAACGAGTTCACGCATCTGCCGATAAAAAAATGTGAGCAACAAGGTTCGGATATGTGATCCGTCGACGTCAGCATCCGTCATGATAATGATGTGGTGGTACCGGAGCTTCTCGATATCAAATTCTTCACGACCGATTCCACAACCCAAAGCGGTGATCAAGGTACCTACTTCTGCCGATTGCAGCATTTTGTCAAAACGTGCTTTTTCGACGTTCAGTATTTTCCCCTTGAGCGGTAAAATCGCCTGCGTTTTACGGTTACGACCTTGTTTTGCCGATCCGCCCGCAGAGTCACCCTCGACCAGATATATTTCCGATAAGGACGGATCTTTTTCCTGACAATCTGCCAGTTTCCCCGGTAATCCGGCTATATCCAGTGCGCCTTTGCGTCGAGTCATTTCCCGCGCCTTGCGCGCCGCTTCTCGCGCTCTCGCAGCTTCCATGATCTTTCCGGTAATTGACTTGGCATCCGCAGGATTTTCAGCGAGAAAGTCCTTCAGATTCTCGCCTACGACAGATTCAACAATTCCTTTAATTTCGGATGACACCAGCTTGTCTTTGGTCTGCGATGAGAATTTTGGGTCTGGCACCTTAATCGATAAAACTGCCGTTAATCCTTCCCGGGCATCGTCTCCACCAGTCGTCACCTTTTCTTTTTTAATCTGGTTGTTTTCCATGTACTGATTCATCGAACGCGTCAGTGCTGTTCGAAATCCGGACAGATGGGTGCCGCCATCGCGTTGTGGGATGTTGTTGGTAAAGCAAAAAATATTTTCCTGATAAGAGTCGTTCCATTGCATCGAGACTTCTACCTCGACATTATCCTGTACCATCTTGATGTTGATAAGCTTCTCGTGGATTGGCGTTTTGTTTTTGTTCAAATGTTCCACAAACGCCCGGATTCCACCTTCATACTCAAACAGGTCTTCCTTGTTTGAACGCTCATCCATTAAATGAATACGAACGCCCGAGTTTAGAAATGACAGCTCACGTAACCGTTTGGCCAGAATATCGTAGTGAAATTCGACATCACTGAAAATTGTAGTACTCGGCTTAAATCTTAATTCAGTGCCCGTTTGTTCGGTTTCCTTAATTGCCTGCAAATCGCCCTGGGGTTCACCCAGTTTATATTCCTGCACAAATACCTGCCCCTGGCGTTTAACACGAAGCCACAGGGTTTCAGAGAGCGCATTAACCACCGAAATGCCTACCCCGTGCAATCCGCCAGAAACTTTGTAGGAATTGTCGTCAAACTTACCGCCGGCATGCAAAACGGTCATAATAACTTCTACCGCCGAACGGCCTTCCTCTTTATGAATATCGACTGGAATCCCGCGTCCGTCGTCTTTAACTGATATCGATCCATCGCTATGAATAACCACTTTAACTTCGGTGCAATACCCCGCTAGCGCTTCGTCAATTGAGTTATCGACCGCTTCAAATACCATATGGTGCAGACCGGTACCATCGTCGGTATCGCCGATATACATTCCTGGGCGTTTACGAACGGCATCCAGTCCTTTAAGCACCTGAATGCTAGAGGAGTCGTAGTTTGACATGTGTGGATCTAACTGAAAATTCGAGGCTTGATTGTACCATGTTCCACGTGAAACATTTTAACTTCTTTTGCACCCAAACCCACGGGCAGGCTTGTTTCTACGTTGCTGACGAACAGTTGTAAATCCATTTTTAGCAATTGTTGATACACCTGGTTTTGGGACTCCCGATCCAGTTCCGAATGAAGATCATCGATAAGTAGGATAATTCTATTCTCGCTACTGCGACTAACTATTTTCAGGACAGCCAGTAACAACGCAAGGCACAGCCGCTTGCTCTGCCCCCGGGAAAGAATTTCTGTAACCGGACGGGATGATGAGGTTAGCCTGATATTATCCCGATGAATTCCAATACTGGTGAACCCCGCTTTCAAGTCCTTGTTCCGTGTATTTTTCATCGCTTCCATTAGATCGACATCCTGCGCCCAACCCTGGTAATACTCAA
Source organism: Gammaproteobacteria bacterium (assembly GCA_003231795.1). Lineage (GTDB taxonomy): Bacteria > Pseudomonadota > Gammaproteobacteria. The sequence goes on along the minus strand of QIJI01000050.1, from coordinate 27,324 downwards.
ATCCGGGCGTTATGCCGAATATTATCGATTCCAAATTTTCCGTAACCGTCTGTTCCAGATCGAGGACGTACTTTTTACGCATCCGGCTTAATTTTAGCGACGGCTCAATTAATGCCTGGTCCCAGTAATCGAGCTGGGTTAAATCACGGCTTGTTTTTAACAGGCGGTTACGTTGTCGCAAAGCGTGCTGAAACTGCAACCATATTTCAGCGTACTCATGTTCCACGTGAAACAAGCACCAATCAAGAAACCTTCGCCTTATCCCCGGCGAACCCTCGATTAATTCAAAACTGGCGGAATTGACAATATTGATGGGCGACCGGCGGACAAGCTCTGACCTTCTCTTAATCTTTTCACCGTCAATTTTAATTTCAAACTTTTGATCGGTTTTTGACAACCCTGCCTTAAACCCATCGAACCGACCAAACAGTAAAAAACCATTCTTATCGTGCCGAATGCACTGTTTCAGCAGATGCGTCCGAAACGAATGGCCCTGACAAAGTACGAATATCGCTTCGAACAGACTGGTTTTTCCTGAACCATTGTTGCCACAAACGAGATTAAATAACGGATCGAAATCGAGCGTTACGCTCTTTAGATTTCGAAAATCGGTCAGACTAAGCTGCCTGATCGACATAGCAAGCCCAGGTAGCCCTACAACCGCATTGGCATGACAACGTAAAGGCTGGAGCTATCTTCACTATCACTGATAATACAGCTGCTATTAGAGTCTTTGAGCTTGATTTGAACCTTGTCTGATTCAAGTACATTCAACACGTCAATCAGATAAGTAACGTTGAAACCGATTTCCACCTCAGTTTCATCATAACTAACCTGTAACTCTTCCTCGGCTTCTTCCTGGTCGGGATTGTTCGCCTGAATCGAAAGATTACCGCTGGATAACGTTAATCGAATTCCTCGATATTTCTCATTCGATAAAATCGCAATACGGCTCATCGACTGTTTTAACGTTTCGCGGCTGACTTCCATGGTCTTGTTGCCATCAACGGGAATAACGCGTTGATAATCCGGAAACTTACCGTCAATCAATTTAGTGGTAAATACCAGTGACCCCGTTTCAACCCGGAAATGATTCTGACTCATCGTGCAACTGGCCGGATTATCGCTACTATCGAGCAATCGCGAAAGCTCGAGTACGGCCTTACGCGGGATAATGACCTGTTTTTCTTCGGCCCCCGTTTCAGATTCAAATTCACTCAATGCCAAACGGTGTCCATCGGTCGCCACCAGCTTAATCTTGCTGCTGCTAAGCTCCATCAAAATGCCATTTAGATAATAGCGAACGTCCTGTTGCGCCATCGCAAAAGAAGTCATGTCGAACAGATTTTTAAACCGATTCTGCGGAATTGAAAAAGAACCCTGAGCTTCAATTTCATCCAGCCCCGGAAAATCACGTGCAGGTAAAGAAGCCAGCGAGAACCGACTCCTTGCCGAAGTCAATACAACCTTGTTTTCTTCGATGCTAAACGTAATCTCGGATGATTCGGGCAAAGCTTTACAAATATCCAACAACTTGCGTGCAGGTATTGTTGTTTGAAAGTCTTCTCCGGGTTCAGCCGAAACCCGGGCCACCATTTCAATTTCCAGATCCGTTGCGGTAAGAGATAAGTCACCACCCGTAGACTTAAACAAGACATTTCCCAATATGGGCAAAGTTTGTCTGCGTTCAACGGCACCGATTACTTGCTGCAAGGGGCCTAATATATCTTCACGTTTAATAATAGTTTTCATTTATATATCTAACTTATAGTGTTTATTGTCATCTTGCTTTTTAGTGGATAACTCAAAATTACCGTTATTTATCAAAGTATTACCTTCGTATTTGGAACAAATAAACTGTCCGTATTCTATTACTAACGTGTGAATAACCGTGGGATAAAAACGATCATTATTTTCATCCCACCCTTATACACAGGCTTTTAACAACTATATACCCTACCCTCTGCCCAGCCTCAATTACTTAACATTCGGGTGAGTATTTCAAAGTCTTCGTCAATTCGTCGGTCTTCACTTCGTAGTGACGCAATTTTGCGGCAGGCATGTAACACCGTGGTGTGATCGCGTCCACCGAATGCGCTACCGATTTCTGGCAGGCTATGCCGCGTCAGTAATTTAGCCAACGCCATTGCGATTTGGCGGGGCCGGGTAATTGACCGATTGCGTCGACTGGAGAGCAAATCGGCTACCCTTATTTTGAAGTATTCAGCGACCAGCTTTTGAATATTATCTATGGTAATCGGTTTGTCCTGGACGGCGAGTAATTCCTTTAGCGCGAGGCGAGCAAAATCCTGGGTAATTGGCGCACCCGCGAAGCGCGCATGTGCAACGACTCGTTTCAATGCGCCCTCAAGTTCGCGAATATTAGATTTGAATCGTTCAGCAATAAAAAAAGCTACGTCATCCGGGACCTCTGCGTTACTTTGCTCCGCTTTACTTTTTAAAATGGCGACGCGGGTTTCCAGATCTGCGGGTTTGATATCGACCGCCAGACCCCAGCCCAGGCGTGACCGGATTCGATCCTCAAGGCCTTCAATTTCTTTGGGGAATCGGTCACAGGTAATAACCATTTGCGCATGCGATTCATATAGTGAGTTAAAGGTGTGAAAAAACTCTTCCTGCGAGCGGTTTTTGTCCGCCAGAAACTGGATGTCATCGATTAATAATGCATCCAGGCTACGATAGGAGTTCTTGAAATCATTCATTCGGCTGTGTTGTAACGCCTTTACCATATCGGATACAAAGCGTTCGCAATTAACGTAAAGAATATTTGCATCTGGGTTGTTCTCCCGGATCTGGTTACCGATTGCGTGCATTAGATGGGTTTTGCCAAGACCGACACCGCCGTAAATATAAAGTGGATTGTATTCTGAACCGGGGTTGCTGCTGATCTGGATAGAGGCGGCTCGAGCCAACTGATTTGATTTGCCTTCTACAAAATTGCGAAATTTCTGCGAGTCATTCAAACCCGAAGAGCGGTACGCGCGTGGAGGCGGACTGTTGGCGTCCTCTGTTATCAGGGGTTTGTTTTGTGATCCAATCATCAGGCTTACTGAAATTGACTTGCTGTCATCCAGGCTGGTCACCAGTTCGCGAATTCGTTCGAGAAAATGCTTGCGTACCCAATCCATAACAAAGCGATTTGGTGCCAAAAGTTTCAGCGTGTTCAACTCCTGTTCAACCTGTAATGGCAGAATCCAGGTATTCAGCTGTTGTTCGCTGATTTCGCCTTCGAGGCACGAAATACACTGTTGCCAGATCGAATTCAAAGTCATTCCGCTCGTTTTAGCCTCCTTAAATTGTGTGAATTTGCACAGAATGCCGACCCATATAGCGCTATCTGCTGTGTGGGAATCATTTAAAATTCAGTTTTAGCGGCCGTATAACTCGAATTCCCGAAGCACGACCGAGACGTAATATTATACTTATCCACAGCCCTAGCATAGGGCCGAATTCAAAAAAGAAGTCTGTTTTGCACGCAATTCCCGCCGCTATCGCTGGAGACCGCATTTTATCGTCCAATTATATGCTTTCATTCAATTAAATATTGACGTGGCGCGGATGTGCAAGTACATTGTCGCGCCTTGTCAAAACCGACTTGTGAGTGAACCGAGGCGTCAATTATGAAACGTACTTTTCAACCGAGTAACCTTAAGCGAGCTAGAACGCATGGCTTTCGAGCTCGTATGCAAACTCGTGGCGGACGTGGTGTTATCAAGGCGCGTCGGGCTAAAGGCAGAGCGCGTCTCACGCCTTAGTGTGAATGATCGGACCGGCGAGACATTTCAAAGATGCCAGAAATTAACCAGCGCGATCGATTTTCAGCAGGTTTTTAAGAATAATTTTCGGCGCGGCGATGCCAGTATTACGATACTGGTTGGTAAAAACACGGGCAGTCGCCCTCGCCTCGGGTTTGCGATAGCGCGCAAACAAATTCAGAAGGCGGTAAAGCGAAATGCGCTGAAACGATTGTTCCGTGAGAGTTTTCGCAGGCAACAACACCGATTACCGGCAAGAGACCTGGTAATTATGGTAAGACGTGAAATTCTTTTGAACGAACCGGCGCAGATAAGAGCAACAATGGATCAATACTGGAATAGCATTATCAAGTCATGCGAAAACTCCTGATCACCCTGATTCACGGCTATCGTTACCTGTTGAGTCCCTTTTTCGGTACGCATTGTCGTTATACACCAAGCTGCTCCCAATTCACGGTGGAAGCTATTGAAGTTCATGGTGTCCTGCGTGGAACCTGGCTTGGGCTGAAACGCATCGGCAGTTGTCATCCGTGGCATGCCGGTGGTTATGACCCGGTTCCAGGACAAGCATCAGATCATCGTCATGGATAATACCCGTCTTTTTCTATACGCCGGTCTGGTTTTTGTCAGTATGTTGATGTGGCAGCAATGGCGGATCGATTACGCTCCGGAATCTGGTACTGAGGCTCAGATTACTCAAATTGACAGCGCCACTGGAGAAATCATCTTGATTGATGATTTGCCGGACCTGGCAGATGATGTCAGTGGCAGCACAACGTCAATCGGCACTGGCGGCTCGACCCAGACAACCGAGACAGTGCAACAATTACAACCATTGATTCGTGTCGATACCGACGTGATACAGGCCTTGATCGATACCCGAGGCGGTGTCATTCGCTCGATACGGCTGAAGAAGTACCCTACTTCGCTGGATCGGCCCGACGACTGGCTCGAACTGATTCATAGCGACGAAGACTCCGCCCATATTTTACAAAGCGGGCTGCGTAACAAAGAAGAACGAGCACCTACCCATTACAGCATCTATCGGGCCGACAAGACCGAGTATCGGCTTGAAGATGGCGATGAAGAATTGCTGGTGCCACTTTACTGGAGCAAGGATGGTCTCGAAGTCGTCAAGCTATATCGTTTCCGACGTGGCGATTATCTCGCCGACCTCGAACACCTGATAAAAAACCAGTCGCAACAGGACTGGCAAGGTAGCGAGTATCGACAAATACAGCGTACCCGACCGCTGGATGAATCACGTCTACTGTATACCTATACCGGCTCGGTTTATTACAACGAAGAAAGCAAGTACGAAAAAGTCGACTTCGACGATATGGAAGACAGTCAGCTGAAACTGGAGTCAACGGGCGGTTGGATAGCAATGATTCAGCATTATTTTCTGTCGGCCTGGGTGCCGCAACAGGATACCAATAATCTGGTTTATTCGATATCAAATACAAAACGTAACCCGGCGACCTATACCATTGGTATGCGCTCTGCCAACAAACAGATTAAAGCGGGCAGTAGCGGCGAATTCAAAAGTCAGTTCTTTGTCGGTCCGAAGCTTGTCAGCCGGCTGGAAGAAATTGCGCCGGGACTGGGTTTAACGGTTGATTACGGGGTATTGACCTTCCTCTCAAAACCGCTGTACTGGTTACTCAACTTTTACCATGGTTACGTTGGCAACTGGGGATTTGCGATTATTCTGCTGACTTTCACCATCAAGGCTGTGTTTTACAAGCTGTCAGAGACGAGTTATCGCTCGATGGCTAAAATGCGCAAGGTTAGCCCGCGCCTGAAAACCCTGAAAGAGCGCTATGGGGACGATCGCCAAAAGATGAACAAGGCGATGATGGAGCTGTATAAGACCGAAAAAATAAACCCGATGGGGGGCTGTTTGCCGATCCTGGTACAGATTCCGGTATTTATTGCGCTTTACTGGGCTCTGCTCGAAAGTGTCGATCTACGTCAGGCGCCATTTATTTTCTGGATCAAGGACTTATCCGTCCAGGATCCGTTTTATGTATTGCCGCTTATAATGGGCGTGAGCATGATTATTCAGCAAAGACTGAATCCGCCGCCGCCTGATCCAATCCAGGCAAAAGTCATGATGGCACTGCCCTTTGTCTTCACTATATTCTTTGCCTTTTTCCCGGCAGGCTTGGTGCTTTACTGGGTTATCAATAACGTCTTGTCGATTACACAGCAGTATATTATCACCCGGCGTATTGAGGCCGGGGCGAGCAAATAGTATATCTCTGGGCCAGGTATTAATCCTGCATGCTTCACGACACCATAGCAGCAATTGCCACGCCAGCAGGAGTAGGCGGCATTGGAATTGTACGCATATCCGGGCCAGGTGCTTGTTCCATCGGTGCAGACATTACTACCCACGAACCCGTCCCGGGCCGTATTCAATTCAACCAGTTCAACGATTGTGACGGAGTCATGATCGATCATGGTCTGTGTCTTTTTTTCAAATCCCCGAATAGTTTTACCGGCGAAGACTGTATCGAACTTCAGGCCCATGGCGGTCCGGTTGTACTCGACATGTTGCTCGAGCGGGTATGCGAACTGGGTGCTCGCGTGGCGCGTCCAGGAGAGTTTTCGGAACGCGCATTCCTCAATGGAAAAGTTGATTTAACTCAGGCCGAGGCGATTGCGGATTTAATCGAATCAGGTAGTCGGGCCGCCAGCCGGGCGGCAATGCGCTCGCTGGAGGGGGTTTTTTCGCAGCAGATTGGAAGCCTGGTCGCTGAAATTATTGCGCTGCGCGCTTACATCGAGGCGGCACTCGATTTCGCCGAAGAGGAAATAGACTTTCTCGAAAGCTCCGATATCGGTACGCGCCTCGACGTAAGCCTGCGACAGTTGCAGCAATTGCTTGATCAGGCTGAGCAGGGGAGAGCCTTGCAGGAAGGTCTTAGTATTTCGCTGGCGGGTCTGCCCAATGCCGGAAAATCCAGTTTGTTGAATTACCTGGCCGGCTACGAGGCGGCAATCGTAACCGAATTTGAAGGGACCACACGCGATATATTGCGTGAACATATCTCGCTCCAGGGAATACCCATTCGGGTAAACGACACCGCCGGCCTGCGCGAATCAGATAATCCGGTAGAGCAGGAGGGTGTTCGACGGGCCTGGGATGAAATTGGCAAGGCAGACGTGGTTATTTTCCTGATCGATTGTCGCAAAGGGTTGAGTGAAGCTGATCAAAGTATCATTAATCGTCTGGATAGCGATCACCTGATTCAGGTATATAGCAAAGTCGACTTGTTGAGCCAAAAGCGCGATCCACAGGCCTTGTACATTTCCACTATAAGCGGGGAAGGGATGGAGGCACTGGTAACCCGAATTACCGGTCAAACTGCCGACTATAACCAGTCCAGCCAGGTCTTCATGGCTCGACGGCGCCATGTCGATGCATTACAAAAAGCGCGTGATTGCCTGCGGCAGGCGATCGAATCATTTAATCAAACCCACTCGGGTGAACTGATAGCGGAAGATTTACGCCAGGCTCAGCACCACCTCAATGAAATAACCGGGGAATTCACCAGCGAAGATTTGCTGGGCCAGATATTTTCAAAATTTTGCGTGGGCAAGTAAATTTTCTGGAAATCGGCCGATAAACCGGAATAGGGCAAGCCGCCCGTGGTTTTACAGTGGAACTCTTTTCGGATTTTATATGGCTTTGGATACGGCGGACCAGGAACCGGAACATAGTGAACAGCTAGAGGCGAAGGTTGATGCAACGCTGGCTAGCAGTGAGTCTGCGCATGAGCGGTTAAGCGAATTGAGCGCCTCGTTCCACCTGCTGCAGGCAAAATTGATTAGTGAGCCCGGACCTGAGCAGGGCGCGGAACTGCAACAGATTGCGCAATCTTTGATGGCGCTGTGCGAAACGCATATCGACCAGGTGCTGGGTGAGTTGTTTTTATCTGAGCAATCAAGTTACAACTTCACCAAACCGCTTTATATTGCGGCCTCATTAGTCGAACTGATGGGCCGTTTTGATGGATATAACGCTACGTCGGCATTTGATGACGAAAAACGCGAGCAAATGGCAATGGCGGCCCTCGGCTTTAATCTCGGGCTACTGGCCTATGAAAAACAGATATACGAGTCGCAGGAAGAGTTTTCCTTTGATCAAAAGCGCCAGCTTCGGGAGCACTATCCGCAGCAAAGCGGTGATTTGCTAAAAGCGGCGGGGCTCGATCAGATGGTTATTCAGGATGTTGTGCGCAACCACAACGTCGCCAGTGAAAATCCGTCCCAAGATGCCCTGATGATGCGCACGCCATTTATTTACGCCGGTATTGCGTTGCCGCAAAACCGCGCAGTCAGGCAGCAGGCCATCGACAACCCGAGTCGTGAATTTGCACGGATGTTTACCCAACAGGAACTGGATCCGGTTTACGGCGGATTATTCTTGAAAATTAACGGACTGGCACCTATCGGCGCAATTTTGAATTACAAATCGCGCGAAAAGGCGATTGTAATCAAGGGGCCTGTCGAAGGCGATATATCTGCTTCGACGGTGCGTATGTTGGCCAATCAAAACGGAGTGCAGTTACGTCAACCGGGAGACAGATACGGTTTCAAAAAAACTCCGTCTGCGTTGTGCGGGCTAGCGGATCATCACCAGTTCGCCTGGACCCGGTTTGCACCCTACGCTATGTGGCTAGAATAGCTGCCAGCGCGGGATTAGGGGTCAGGCGCAAGAAAAGCAGCTTGCGAAATATCCCTGGATCCTTGGTGAAAGTCAGCTCTCCTGACAAAGGAAAAGACTTGTCATAAAGACGCGATAACCAGAATCGCAATGCGGTGATGCGCAACAAAGTGGGCAAGGCTTTCGTTTCAGGCGGTATCAACGGGCGTTGTTGCTGATAGGCGCTCAACAGTGACTCAACCCGCGGCATGACAAACGCACCGTCGGGACCGGCACACCAGTCGTTGAGCAACACCGCAAGGTCAAAAACATAGCTGTCGTTGCAGGCATAGTCAAAATCAAGAATGCCACTTAAGTTCCCTTCGACAAACATCGAATTGTCATGAAACAAATCAGCGTGTATCGGGCCCTGTGGTAGATCGATAGTTGCCAGACGCTGGTAGTCCTGCAGCACCAGGGAGATCAGTTGCTGATCGTCATGGTCGAGTTCGCGCTCGAGCATATCCCGAACTGCAATCAGCCAGTCGTAACTCCGGGGATTGGGTCGCTTTCCCAGATAGTCCTGTCCGGCAATGTGAAAGCGTGCCAGTTCGCCACCAATCAGCGCGCAATGATCGATGTCAATCCGAGTAGGCGGCTCGCCTTCGAGTCGCTGAATAATCGCTGCGGGTCGATGATTCAGCGTTGAATAAAACTCGCCGCGCCGATCGGTTACCGGGGACGAGCAGCGCACGCCACGATTTACAAGATGTTGTTGCAGTCCCAGAATATAATCCAGTTCGTCGTCGCTATGGCGTTCATAAAGCGTCAGAACAAAATTTCCGGTGTCGGTATCGAGATAATAATTGGTATTGGTTACACCCGCGGAAATCGGCTTGAAACGGGAACAGCTACCCAGCGTGTAGTGGGTTAAAAATTGATCTAGCTGATCAGGTTCTACGGTAGTAAAAACAGACATTTTTTAATCTGGGTGCGCGCAACGAGAGTAGTCGGCTTCGTAGCCATGGTATGATCACAAATAAAGGATTGGCATTTTAGCAAAACTCGATGAGTCAAGATAATCAAAAAAAACTGGTACTGATAGACGGTAGCTCCTACCTGTTCCGTGCCTATCACGGCATGCCTCCGCTTACCGGGCCAAATCGACAGCCTACGGGAGCCATTTACGGCGTCCTCAATATGTTGCGTAAGCTGATCAGAGACGAGCAACCCGACAAGTTGGGTGTCATCTTCGATGCCAAGGGTAAAACCTTTCGTAACGATATCTATCCCGAGTACAAGGCCAATCGCCCGCCTATGCCGGATGACCTGCGCGTGCAAATTGAACCATTGCACCAGATTATTATTGCCCAGGGATTGCCCTTGATCAGCATTGAAGGCGTCGAAGCAGATGATGTCATCGGCACCATGAGCCGGCAGGCTACGGAGCAGGGTTACCGGGTTTTGATTTCGACCGGCGACAAGGATATGGCGCAACTGGTTAACGACAATGTGCGCCTGATCAATACCATGAACAACCAGTACATGGACGAGGCCGGGGTAATGGAAAAATTCCAGGTGCGTCCGGACCAGATTATTGACTACCTCGCGTTAATGGGTGACAGTTCGGATAATATTCCCGGTGTGCCAAAAGTAGGGCCGAAGACAGCGGCCAAGTGGATTGATGCCTATGGCAGTCTCGAGGGCGTGGTCGCTAGTGCCGACGAAATTAAAGGCAAGGTGGGTGAGTATTTGCGCGAGTCGCTCGGCTTTCTTCCGATGTCATACGAGCTTGCGACAATCAGGCTCGATTGTGAAACCGGCGTCGAAATTGATGATCTTGAACAGCGACCAGGTGATACTGGCGCGCTAGCAGCTTTTTACCAGGAGTATGGTTTTACCCGCTGGTTTGATGAGCTCGGTGAAACCGGCAACAGCAGCGAGTCCGCGGGCAAAGCCGCAGACGCTGACTACGAGTGTGTATTAACTCAGGCAGCGTTTGATCAATGGTTGCAGGCTATCAAACAGGTCGACCTCTTTGCTATCGACACGGAGACAACAAGTGTCGATTACATGCAGGCCGAGCTGGTGGGTATTTCGCTCTGCCTTGAGCCGGGCAAGGCCTGTTATATCCCGCTCGCCCACCGTTATCCGGACGCACCGCAACAGCTCGACAAAAACAAAATCCTTGAAGCGCTGAAACCAATTCTTGAAGATCCGCAAATTGGCAAGATTGGCCAGAATATCAAATATGACGCGCATATTTTTATAGGTGAAGGTATTCGCCTGCGAGGCATCGCGCATGACACCATGCTGGAGTCCTATGTCGCCAACTCCACCGCGAGCCGACATAACATGGATGCATTGGCCCGGTTTTATCTTGGCTACGATACTATCCATTTTGAAGATATAGCAGGCAAGGGCGCCAAACAGAAAACTTTCGATCAGATCGAGCTGGCGCTGGCGAGCGACTACGCGGCTGAGGATGCCGATATCACATTACAACTCCATCAAATTCTGAATCCGGAGTTACTTAAAGATGCCAGATTGAATTCAGTTTATGCCGATATTGAAATACCGCTGATTGATGTTTTGCTCGATGTCGAACAAAACGGCGTGCTGATCGATCGAGACCTGTTGAAGAAACAGGGCAAGGAAATCGATTCGAAGTTGGGTGAAATAGAAACAGCGATTTACCAGCAGGCCGGTGAAGTTTTTAACCTTAGTTCGCCTAAGCAAATTCAGGCAATTTTGTTCGACAAGCTTAATTTGCCGATACTACGAAAAACCCCAAAAGGGCAGCCGTCGACCGCCGAGGACGTGCTCGAAGAGTTGGCTGCGGATTATGAAATTCCGGCATTGCTATTGCAACATCGAAGCCTGAGTAAATTGATGTCTACTTACATCGAAAAGCTGCCACAGGAGATCAACGCAAAAACCGGACGTGTCCATACTTCGTACCAGCAGGCAGTGGCTTCCACCGGGCGCCTGTCCTCAACCAGTCCGAACCTGCAAAATATTCCGGTGCGCACCGCCGAGGGTCGCCGAATTCGCGAGGCCTTTGTCGCGCCCCCGGGTTGCAAAATCCTGGCGCTGGATTATTCGCAGATTGAGCTGCGTATCATGGCTCACCTGTCGGGGGACCAGAGTCTGCTGCGTGCTTTCGAGCAGGGGCTTGATGTGCATCGTTCTACTGCGGCAGAAGTGTTTGCGGCTGATCTGGAGCAAGTCAGTAGCGAACAGCGCCGGGCCGCCAAGGCGATTAACTTTGGCCTGATTTACGGCATGTCGGCATTTGGTCTCGGTAAGCAACTGGGTATCGGCCGTAATGAGGCGCAACAATATGTCGATACCTATTTCGAACGCTACCCGGGCGTTAAGCGCTATATGGAGGACACCAGGCAAACCGCTCGCGAGCAAGGATATGTCGAAACCGTATTCGGGCGACGCCTCTACCTGCCTGATATCAACGCCAAAAACGCCAACGTTCGACAGTACGCTGAACGTACGGCCATCAATGCCCCGATGCAGGGCACCGCTGCTGACATCATTAAACGCGCGATGATTACCGTGCAGAGCTGGTTGCTGCAGCGCCAGCCCGATTGCAAGATGATCATGCAGGTGCACGATGAGCTTGTGTTCGAAGTCGTGGAGGATGAAGTTGAAGAGTGCCAGTTGGCGATAGCCGGGCTGATGACCGGCGCGGCCGAGCTGTCGGTGGGACTCGAAGTAGACGCCGGTGTCGGAGACAACTGGAACGAAGCCCACTAACGCCGTCATCCCGGGCTCAATTACACCGTCATCCTCGCGCAGGCGGGGGATCTTAAAACGCCACCATTACAAGATCCCCGCCTGCGCGAGGATGACGAGAGATTTTGATTATCCCTTGCCCAGGTAATGTCAGAATTCTCCCGATAGTAGTAGTCCAGAAACTGTAGTAGCTAACCCCGCTTTATTGACAATCTTGTTTTTACTCTGTCAGACCCCATATTTAATTTATCGCGACACCGGATGCCATCAGTAAGTCGGGTTCCAATGAACTTAAAGTGGTATCGGGTGTCTATTGAAGTAGCGCTATAGCCCAGCGCTATGTCCGTTCTCCCTCCTATGAGCGGACGACGATCCGGAAACCCCATCCGGATCACACGTTTGTCCCTGGCAGTTTTCTGCCAGGGTTTTTTTAGCCCGGATAATTCATAGACTGTCGTGATGATTGCGTCGGGCTTTGATTTTACAGGGAATTATCCGATTGAGCGCCGGACTTATTGATCCGGTCGATTGAGGATAATTTTCTGTAAAACCAAAGAACAAGCAAGGGCACGTTCATGTTTATGAATTGTTCGGGCTAGGTCTTAAAATCCTTGTCAGTCTTCCACTAGCCATTGATGGCATGTCTGCTCCAGCAAATTGAGTCCCTGACGATTGAGCGCCGACAGGGTTGATACCGTTTGCCGCGGCGAGGTAAATTGCTTTTGAACGCTATCCACCGCCTGTAGAATTGCTGACCGGGATAATTTGTCGGATTTGGTCAGTAAAATGTGTAGCGGGAGCTGATTCCCCATCATATCGATCAACGACTGATCGAGATTGCTGATTCCGCGGCGGATATCAACCACGATAACCAGCCCCCTTAGCGCATCACGCTGCAGCAAATAGGATGACAGGACCATGTTCCAGTGATTCCTTAACTTTTTGGATACTTTGGCGAAACCATAACCCGGTAGATCTACCAGGTGGCCATGTTCGGCCAGCGAGAAAAAATTAATCAGTTGTGTCCTGCCAGGCGTTTTGCTGGTTTTGCACAAATTTTTCTGCCGCGTGAGACAATTGATTGCGCTCGATTTGCCGGCATTGGAGCGCCCGGCAAAGGCAATCTCAGCACCTTCGTCAGGCGGTAATTGCGATAACTCGAATGCACTGGTGAAAAATCTGGCTTGATTGAAAGATATAGTCATCGTAATCCGGGGATATTGTTGAACGCACGGCTGGGGTATGATATACATTTGCGCCCAAAATTTCCGAACCCAATTTCCGCAGGAGAGATAATGAAAGCGAGCCAATTTGTAGCTGTTTTACTGGCACTGTCCGGATTGCTAGCCTTTACCGCCAATGCCGACGATCCACAGCCCGGTAAATCGATCAGTGCTGTATGCGCCTCTTGCCATGGTGTGGACGGGAATAGTACCAATGCTGCCTGGCCCTCACTTGCCGGTCAGCATAGTAGTTATATCTACAAACAATTAAACGACTTCAAGCAAGGTCGGCGTGAAGATGCTGTGATGGCAGGAATGGTGGCCAATCTCAGCGATCAGGATATGCAGGATCTGGCCGCCTATTATGAAAGCCATCAAGCTAAAGCAGTTGCATTCGATGGTGAGCTAGTCGGGTTAGGGGAAAATATTTATCGTGGTGGCATTACTGAAACCAGTGTTGCTGCCTGTATGGGATGTCATTCGCCTAGTGGAAAAGGAAATGGACCTGCGGGCTGGCCATCACTCAAGGGACAACACCCGGAATACATATACACGCAATTAAATAACTTCAAAAAGGGACTGCGCACTAACGATAACGGCAAAATGATGCGCAATGTTGCATCACGCATGTCTGAAATGGAAATGAGGGCAGTTGCGGCTTATATCGCCGGTATCCCGTAATCATTGATTTCCGCGGAGGGTTGATTGCCCCCCCGGGTTGACCCGACACGCATTAAGCAGATTTACCGCAAGCTTTGTATAGTCACGGTTAAACTTATTGCGTTAGTCGCTGTCATTAGGTGACAGATTAAATTTAGGAGAACTAAATGGTCAAGCGCTGGCTTATCGGAATTTCATTGCTGCTGTTGTTATCCACCGGTGTTGCCCAGGCACAGGAAGCCTTTGTTGTGGGCGCTGATTACGAGCTTGTGTCGCCCCCGGTCAAAACATCGCAACCTGACAAGGTCGTGGTCACCGAGATGTTCTGGTATGGCTGCCCACACTGCTTTCGTTTCGAGCCATTTGCGAAAAAATTTGCCGCCAATTTGCCACCCGGAGTTGTGTTTGAACAAACCCCCTCGGTATTGAATCCACGCTGGACTGAGCATGCGCGTGCATATTATTCGCTAAAAATGATGAACGCGCTAGAGCAAACGCACGAGGCATTATTCAATGCCATCCACGTAGAACGTAGACGTCTTACCAGCCTCGATACGCTGGCGGCTTTTGTCGCCGAACGCGGTCTCGACGAAAAACAGTTTCGTGATAACTACTTTTCTTTTCCGGTCGAAACCCAGATTCGCAAGAATGTACAAAAGGAAAAAAGGTATGGCCATAGCGGCGTGCCTGCGGTGATCGTAAATGGCAAATACCTGGTCTCCGCGTCATTGGCGGGCAGTTTCCAGCGAATGCTTGATATCATGAATTTTCTGGTAGCGCAGGAACTGGCACAGTAACAACAGGCCTGGCAACAGTTGCACGACCACTAGCTGGTACTCCAACTGAAACGGGCAATAGCGATATTGCCTTTTCCATGATATTCCAGCGATTCGCACAAATCCCTGATTAGCAGTATTCCCCGACCGCTGAGCGCGGTTTCGCTATTGGGCAATGGGATATGATTGTCAAAATCAAAGCCCTGCCCACTATCCTCGATACGCAGCAAAATGCTTCGTCGGCGGGGTTCCTGCTCGACCGAAAGATTAAAAATGACATAACCACTATCGAGGCTGGCGAGTCGTGATTCTCGCGCTTCAAAATAGTCGCCAAACCCGGTTGGATCAGACTTCAGGCTTGAATTCAAATCGAGCACCCCGTGGTCGAGCGCATTGACATAGAGTTCGGTCATAACCGTAAATAGTGACTGCCTTTCGGCCTCAAGCTCCTCCATTTCCATCAAGTAGTTCATCAGAATCGGGACCGGGTTGGATTCGCGCAGGCGGGCTCCGTTAAAGCGCATCGAAAGCTTCCATTCGCCACGATCGCCAAGCATATAGCTGGACGGTTTGATGTAATCGTGGATTTCAATTTCGGGTAATACTTCGTGTACGCAGGTAATTTCAACCAGCGTGACATCATCGGCCTGAGTGGTGTTTTGACCGCAAAACTGGTCCAGGTCTAGAAAAATACGATCAAATATCTGATTTTTCGGTGCGCTTGAAATCGACCTGAAAAGCCGTTCGCTACCAAACTCCTGATCACTCGCGTTTCGGGCCTCTGTCAGGCCATCGCTGTGCATCAATATTTTGTCGTTATAGCCAATTGGCGCGTATTGGATCATTTCTCTGGGATCGATTAAGGCTTCTACACCTAGCGGCAATCCGGTAGAGGCAAGGCGGTGTTTAATCCGGTTGGTTTCGCCGTCAACAATCAGGACTTCAGGCATGCCTGCGTTAAACACCCGTACATGCTCGAGGTCATGATTAACGACAACCAGTTGCGCCCCAAAAAACATGCCCACCGGCAACATGGATTTCAGTTTTTTATTAATCCCGACCAAAATATCCTCGGCACTGAAACCTTTTGCGGTCATTGCGCGAAATACTTCTGAAACCGGCATCGCACCAAGCGCCGCGAGCAATCCATGCCCGGTAAAATCGCCCGTCAGAAAAAACAGGTCCCGCGTCGGGGAGTAGGCTGACAAAACCATATCACCACTGAAAATACCGGCAGGTCGGACCACCTGCCGCAGGTTGCTATTCTGGATATTCGAGCTCTGGATGGCATTGACGAACACCGATTCGGCGATTTCCTGTTCGCGATGGATCATGCTGTACATTCCCTGCACCTCATGATTGAGCGAGGCGATGCGCTGCATCGAGCGAATTTTGCTCTGCAGGATTACTTTGTCATAGGGTTTAACCAGAAAATCATCACCGCCGGCTTCGATACACTGGGCCAGCGCAGCTTCGTCACTCATCGCGGTCAGGAAAATAACCGGAACAAACCTCCTACCCGACAAAGCCTTGATCTGGCGGGTTGCTTCGTATCCGTCGAGGACCGGCATCATTACGTCCATGAAAATGATGCTAGGAGCTTCTATTTTGAACAGGTCTACCGCTTCCTGCCCATTGACAGCTTCAATGGTTTGATACCCCTGTTTGCTCAGTAACGACTTTAAAATGAGCCGATTGGTCTTTTCGTCGTCTACGATCAGTGCTTTGCCTGGACTGCTGTTACTCATACGGGTATCTGGACTTAAAGCGAACGGGGGATACAAGTATAGATGATACTGGCGCCAAACTATGAAAAGGCAGAGCTATGTTGAAAGTGAGCTAATCAGACCATCCCAGCTTCGCTGCCAGGCCGGAATCGCGTTTGGTCAGTCGTTTGATGGTTTGCGTTATGACTGATCTGCCGGCATGCAAATGGAAGTCCCGTCGCGCCCGGGTGATTGCGGTGTAAAGTAATTCCCGCGATAGTACTTCGGCTTCGGCGTCACCGGGCAGCACCAGTAGCACCGAATCGAATTCCGAGCCCTGTGACTTATGTACCGTTGTTACCCAGGCCGGACTATAGTCGGATAACCGATTTAAGCTGATCTCGCGTACTCCGCCACTGCCGTCATCAAAGCAGGCCACCAATCCTTTGCGGGTTTGCCACAGGATTCCGCTGTCGCCGTTAAAAATCCCGAGTTCGTAGTGATTTCGGTTGACCATTATCGGCATGCCGTGGAAGCTCCCGGAATCAGGCAGTTGATTTTTTGCCAGCAATTTCGATGAAATCAACTGATTCAACTCGTTTACGCCGAGCGGTCCCCAGTTGATTGCGCTCAACACCCGTGTTTTATCAAATTGTTGTAGCGCGTCGGAAACTGAATCGGCTTCAAACACTGGCTGATAGGACTTTAATATCCAGTCGAGGTATTTCGGCTCAAGTTGTTCATCTTCGCTGATCTGCCAGTGAATCGATTTATCCCTGGATTCAAGTAAGGACAGAGCAGCATTGCTGTCGCCAAGGTTGACCTGCTGTGCCAGATTTGCGATGCCGCCGGATGCGTCAAATCGATAGCTGTGCCGGAGCAGGGCAATAGCACCGGCAAGTTCCGGGCTGGCCTGGTCGAGTGAGCGTCCATGCCCGGTTATATCGCCCATTACATTTCCGGCTGACACCGAAGCGAGCTGATCACGATCACCAAGCAAAATCAGTCGTGCCCGGTCGGGTAGTGCCTGCAGCAGATGAAACATCAAGCTCAGATCTATCATAGAGGCTTCGTCTACGATGACGCAGTCGACGGCGAGTCGATGTTCCCGGCCGTATTGAAAATGCCTCTGGCGATAGCCCAGCAACCGGTGCAGAGTACTGGCTCGGGTCGGGATGAGCGAACGCTTGTCAGCGTCGATACTGATTTGATCGATCCGGTTTTGAATCGAGTCCATCATGCGGGCCGCGGCTTTTCCGGTTGGTGCAGCGAGCGCAATCCGGATATCGGGTTGGATCGTCAGCAGTGCGGCCAGGATTTTTACCACGGTTGTAGTCTTGCCGGTGCCGGGGCCGCCCGAAATAACGGTAAAACGTTGTTGCACGGCTTGCAGCACCGCGCTTTGCTGCTCCTGTTCTTCGGGCCTGGCGTCGGCAAACAGGGATTCTATCTGTACCATCAATGCCTGTTTGTCGACCGGTTCGGGAGAGAGTCGTGCATAGATACCGGCTGCCACCTGGTTTTCGTAGTGCCAGTATCGATGCAGGTAAAGTCGTTGATCATCCAGGATCAGCGGTGTTTGATGCGCGGTGTCGCCAACAACTGACGTGGTTGCTAAATAGGCAACCCACTGATGGCTATCAATTCCTCGCGGAATCTCGCAGTCGATGCGGCTACTGCTGAATAATGGCTTGTTCGACAATTGAGCCAGATCGATACAGACGTCACCAGCGAGATTTGCTTCACTGACCAAAGCTGCGCTGAGCGCGAGCAAATCATCAATATCAGTATTTGCCTGCTCGCTGATGAATTGCGCAAAGTAATAACTGAGCCAGTCGATGTCGCCCTGTCGTGCGAGTTGATTAAGCAGCGATTTCATAAATCGGTTTCATATGCCGGTTTCATAAGTCAATATCCTCGGCGGTGTAGTCGAGCAATCGATCCAGGGCCTGCACACTGTCGCTGGATGGGCGCTCAAAATGCACACCGAAAGATTCTCCATGCTCGGGTCGCATGGCGCGCAGAAACAGGTAGTAACAACCCCCGAAATGCGTCTCGTATTCGTAATTCGGCAAACGCATTGCAAGATAGCGATGCAGCGCAATGGAATAGAGCAGAGATTGCAAATCGTATCGCCGGTCAAACATGGCCAGTTGCAGCTTGTCGGGAGCGTAGTCCTCGAGACTGCCGCCGAGAAAATTACTTTTGTAGTCCGCCAGGTAATAACGCCCCTGGTATTCGAAAACGAGATCGATAACACCGGTAATCAAACCACCGAAGGAAGCGCTGGTAACGGGTTGTAGTGGTACCGATGCAAGCGATTGCAACAGCGAATTGATCGCCTCAAGATCAAAATGATCCAGCGAAAAATCAAACGATAACTCGTTTAACCGTTGTCGTGCAGATAATTCCTTGAGCATCAGATCCTGCTGGTTCAGCGGCGTCTGCAAAATCTGCTGCAGCCAGTGAACCAGTGTCTGCTGGTCTGTTTCGGCCGAAATACCGGAGGCCGGTAAATACGTGGGCATTAGTTGCGCGCATTGTGCTGCAATATCAGCGGTGAAATCGAGGTGTTCGAGCAGCGAATGGATCAGTAAACCGATGTGACTACCGGCCGGGAATGCGAGTATGCGATCAGTCGGCACTGCGGTGCCGCCGCGTAGCGCCGTTTGATGCACGCCACGGGTTAAGCCGGTAAAACTGTTAACCCGCCAGGGCCGGGTAAATTTACGGGTGAACTCATCGAGCTGGTATGGTTTTTTTACTTCGCTGCTGGCGAGTTGCTTTGGCGCGCTTTGTCGTGGTAATGGAATTCGTTCGATGCAGCCCTGGCTGCGCGCGACCAATGCCTCAAGGTCGGCTTCGAAATTCATCGTGGTTGGAAAACCCTGCGCCAGTTGCTGGCCCAGTTGCTGCGGGGTTTGGTTGGAGTGCAACAGCCAGGCCAGCGCAGTTTGATTTGCGTAACCGGCTTTACCACGGTCACCGGCCTCACCCCAGGCCAGATAAACCCGTGAACTCGCCCGGGTCAAAGCAACATACAACAGGCGCAGGTCCTCGGCGAGCCGTTCCTTGTCCGCCAGGAGTCGATTGCCCTGCTGCCCTGATCCCAGATCAATGCAGGGTAAAAGTTCGTCATTGTGATAATAAAAAGGCGGCTCTTTGCCAACCGCTTTGCAGGACCACAGGAAGGGTACGAAAACGACGGGGTACTGGAGGCCCTTGGACTTGTGGATAGTGACTATCTTGACTAGCGCCTCGTCACTTTCAAGGCGCAGTTCGGCGTTTTCACCGGTATCCTGTTCGAACTGTTGTTGAAACCAGGCCAGCAGCGGTGTAATGCCGGGCAGGCTGGCCGACTGTTGATGCAGCAATTCGGCCAGATGCAGCAAATTGGTAAAGCGCCGTTCACTGTTTGACTGCTGTGCCAGTTGTGCGCTCAGATCAAAATGATGCAACAAGGATTGAAACATCGAGATAAACCCGTGTTGTTGCCAGCGTTGTTGCAATTCGGTCAGTTTATCGAGCCAGTCCTGCCACCGGTCATCGTCGTCGATACATTCGGCGATATGCCGATAGTCGAAACCGAGCAGGCCTGAAGCTAGCGAACGCCGTGCCCGGAATGGGTCTTCCCGTTGCGCAATCGCGACCAGCAAATCATACAACCCGAGCGCTTCTTCGCTTTGAAACACGTTTTCCCTGCCGATGGTTACGCTGCGTATTCCGTGCTCGTGTAATACGCGCGCCAGTGCTTGCCCCTCGCTGGCCTGGCGTACCAGAATCGCAATGTCGCCACTTCGCAGCGGTTTTCCGCCGATACTGGCTGTATTTTCAAGCGAAAGCAGCCTGCCGATTTCGGCGGCGACGGCCTGATTGATCAATTCCCGCGTTTGCTCCCGATTATAGTTTTTGTGCTGCTCATTTTGCGGTAGCTGCCACAGAATAAAGGGAGCAGCGGATGACTCGTGTTGAATCAACTGGTGGCGCTCGTTGGTCGGACTTGAGGTTGCGGCCACGAATGGAATCGACTGATAAATAAAGGGCTCGGCACGACTTTCGAACAGGCTATTGATGGCGCTGACCAGCCGAGGTTCTGAACGCCAGTTGGTTAGCAGGCTGTAAAGCGTTACATCGCTTAGCTGGCGTGCCTGCATATAGGTAAATATATCGCCGCCGCGGAAACTGTATATCGCCTGTTTAGGGTCTCCGATCATGGTAAAACCTGAATTTCCGCCGCTCACATAAATGCGGCTGAAAATTCGATACTGCATTGAATCGGTATCCTGGAACTCATCGATCATGGCGACCGGAAATTGCTGGCGTAGCTGCGCTGCAAAATCATCGCCGTGTTCAGACTCCAGCGCTTCAATCATCATCGATAACTGATCCTGGAAAGCAAGTGCCGGTATTTCACGTTTCAATTCCGCGACGCGATTGGCAACAGAAACATAGGCGTCCCGAATCAACATCGGCTGAATCGCATTTTTAATCTCAATCCAGGCCGCTGCGATATTCGATACGGCCTGGAAAAATTCGTGATCGATCCGGGGGTCCAGCCCTCGTTTTTTGTCGGTAGAGCTTTTATGAAGTAACTCCGATCCCAGATACTCAAAGTCTTCGAAAGTTGTTTCGGCTTTGTCAGCGCTGAAAAATTGGTCCGCCGATTTAATTAGCCGGGGCAACTTGTCCGGGTGGTAAGGCAGTGCCTGCGCGCGGCTTAACACTTTGCTGTGGTTAAGAATTTCAACAATCTCGCTACGTTGCTGCTGCCACTGGGCTGCCAGTTGATGTAATTCAGTCACGGTTTGTTTTAGTTGTTGCGGCAATGCCGATAACTCGAAGTTGTTTTGTGGCAGCAACCTGGAAAACGGCTTATTGCGGATTTGAAAAAGCCGGCCCTTTAAAGTTTCGATCTTCGGCAGTTGATTGCGAATTAGCTGCCAGCTATTTGGGTCGAGACGATAAACCAGTTTGCGCCACCAGTCCTGTAACGCCTGTTGCCATAGCGCATCGTCGTTTTCCAGCAATTCGGAATCAAAAAAATGATTACCAGCAAGCGCCTGGTCTTGCAGGCTGCGCTGGCAAAACCCATGGATGGTTGAAATACAGGCTTCATCCATGCTGCGAAGCGCGAATTGCAGTCGTTTAATCTGCTCCAGTAGAACCCGGGGCTCGGCGGAACGCGATTGAGCTCGCAGCAGATTTAAAAACAGGTCATCGGTGTCGAGATCCTGTTGTAGAAAATGTAACGCCTGGTAAAGGCGTGCACGGATGCGTCCCTGTAATTCTTCGGTTGCCGCATTGGTATAGGTGACTACGAGGATTTGTGATGGTTGCCGACCGGCGATGATATGGCGCAGGTACAGATCGGCAATGGTATAGGTTTTACCGGTTCCAGCACTGGCCTCAATTAATTTGATGCCGCCGAGTTCCAGCTCGAGGACAGCGGTAGGGTCTAGTTGTATCGGCACCATGAGGTTAACTGTCCTTTACCAGATTATCGATCGCTGGACCATAGATCTGATTTGCATATTGCTGAAACAACGGGTCCTGCAACGGCTGCGCATGCCCGTTATGCAATGCCAGCTGAATATAACGATCCTGATTCTCTCCTGAAAAAGAGAAACTCCGCTGCCAGGCTTTCTGCGCCTCGTGCTGGGCCTGATCGGGGTCGTCGCAGGATGCCCAGCCATAGCTGCTGTTCGGGAAAACCGGTAAAGGCAGGCACTGTCCCTGCAAGTAAATTTGAATATAACGGGTTAACATTGCGGCGGCCGTGGTCGCATCGAGCGATTTGAAATGGATTCCTTTGCTACCTCTAATCAGTAACCGACTGGTTTCGGTGCCAGCCAGTTGATGGGTCGCGCATAGTGATAAATGCTCCAGCCACAGTCCGAGTACGGCCCGACCCTTGATATTTTTACTGGCGCTGAAATGCATCAGGCCATGCTCCGGGTAACAGGCACTGATTTCGCCGCTAAGCGAAAAGTCGCCGAGGTCACATTCGACAAATCGACTTTGCCCTGTCTGGCCCTGATAAGGCCGCAGCCTGTCTAACAGGTCGCGCGATTCATTTTCCAGTTTAATCCATTCGCTTTCGGCGGCGCGCCCGTGAGGCAACAGCCCGCGCGCGCTGAACAAGCTGCGGTCATTTTCGTTAGCTGTTATGAAACGGGCGGCCATGGTTTCTATGATTGCCCATTGTTGTAATCCATCAAGGGCAAACACTTCATCATCATCGAAGCTGTCCTCGTCGGGCAAATGGATACCCAGGCGCTTGCGGAAAAAATAACGAATCGGGTGACGG
Organism: Gammaproteobacteria bacterium; assembly: GCA_003231795.1. Lineage (GTDB taxonomy): Bacteria > Pseudomonadota > Gammaproteobacteria. The sequence continues at coordinate 4,472 of QIJI01000050.1, read as the reverse complement.
TAGAATCGAACCAGCTCAGCGAGTTCGATTATTGACTGTTTTTCGTTTGTGCTATCGAGGGCCTGTTGCGGCCAGTTGTCAACGCTATTCGCGGCCCGGTACTCGGCCAGTAGCTGAGCGCTATGATACCAGTATTGATCATAGGCCGGATTTTCCAGGCTGAAATTTCTGCTGGAAAATACCTGCATGGGATGCAAGCGGGTGATCGTTTCACTGGCACTACGCGCATTGTCGTCGGCTCTGAAATTGTTGTCGATATAGTCGGTCAATTCCCGCAACAGCGTCGACGCCTGACACTCACTGTTGTCTTTGAGACTTCGGCCGCAGTAACTGAAATACAGGTATTGTCTTGCTCCGAGCAGGGTTTCGAGCATCAGGTAGCGATCTTCGTCGCGGCTTAATGGATCACCCGGTTGCCAACTGTTTTGCATCAGGTCAAAAGCGGGTGGGCGCTCGCGGCGGGGAAACGCCTGGTCCTGCATTCCAAGCAGGCAAATAACCTTGAACGGGATGTTGCGCATCGGTTGCAACCCGCAAAAGGTTACGCCACCCGAGTAGAGATGCCCGGCCATTTGTTTGCGCGACAAATGTTTTTCCATCCAGTGACGTACCAGCGACGGGCTTAACTCGCCGGAATCGGTTTGCCCTAGGTCACTGATCAGGTCGCGTACCGGCTGTAACAATTCATCGCTGCTGTTCTGCGGGGTAAAAAAATCGTCGAGGATCTGGTGCAGGCGTTGTTGCCAGGTCGCTGCGTTGGCACTGGTTGACAACCTGGCCCGCCACCATAGCAGGCGATCAAATAGCTGCTTCAGGCCTGCGATTGCGATGGCGGCATCGACGCCGACATCATCGATGGGGGCGATCCCCTGCCATAACTCGGTATCGCTCATCGCGTAGCCGCAAAAGAGTCGCTCCCAGGTCTGTTGCCAGGTGTTTTCGTGGGTGTCCGGAAGGCCTAGTGACTGGCGATGTTCGGCGTTTACTCCCCAGCGTAGCTGGCTTGAATCGAGTAACTGGTGTATTTGTTCGAGGCCCGCGCTATCGATACCAAAACGATTGCGAATTTCGCTCGATTCGAGTAAAGCAACGATCTCGGAGCGGGTAAAACGGCTTTCGGGCAAGCGTAGCAATTGCAAAAAGTTTTTGATCAGTGGATGGCCATCGGCAATGCTGATATCGGAAATATTCCATGGCAGATCGGGTCGCTTGCCACTGTCATCGTATTGGAACACCGCCTCGATATAGGGTGCATAGCGGCCGATTTCCGGAACCATTACCAGAATTTCTTCTGCTTTCAGGTCGGCATGTCGCTGCAATAACATCAGTAACTGATCATGCAGAACCTGGCACTCGCGCATCGGGCTATGGCAGATATGAATCGAGATTGAATCGTCGACCGGGCTGTTTGGCGGCAGCGCCAGATCGAACAAACCTGACTGCAGGCAATGCAGCATTCTGGTCTTGCCGGGCGGACGATTATCTTCGGCCTCGTCCTCGGTAATCGCCCCGAAATCGAGCAGCAGATCCTGCATCACCTGTCCCTGTCTTCCCCAGGAGGTGAGTAGGCTATTGCGCGTTTCGAAGTAATCGTCCTGCGCAGGGTCCTGTAGACGCCTGCGTGCACGGGTCTTTTCTGAAACCAGGTCGGCCCAGTATTGATCGGTAGGGCTGTGTTGATACAGGGTTACCTCAGTTTGTGATGCCAGCGCGTGTAACAATTCAACATAAGCCGGTGCCAGACTGGAAAGTGCAAACAGACTGATGCGTTGCGGAAGATTTGGCGGGTCCGGCTGTTTCAGGCGCTCGATGCTGGTAGCGAGAGCTGCGACCCTGTGTGGCGAAAGATTGTCAGCGACAATGGCCCGCCATAGTTTCGCCTGCCAGTGGCTTTCGCGAGATTCGGCCCAGCTCGTTATCATTTGTGGACGATATAGCTGGTAGCGATCAAAGCAGCGCGCAATACGTTGCGACAGTTGCCAGCGTTTGATACCACTTTGGTCATTATCTAGATAACGGTTTAACAGCTCGAACCCGCCTTCGCCGAGCAACCCGGGTAACAATTTGAAAATCTGCCAACCGAGGGCTTTTTCGGAATAGGGGTCCGTTTGCGCAGTTACCTGCATCAAACAGGCTACCCGTTGCCAGATCCATGGGCCGATCTGCGGATATTCGAAATTTGCCGCTATGCCCTGTTGTTTGGCAAACTGCAGATTGAGCCAGCGCCCCATCGCATAAGTTGGGACCACAATAGTCTCTGGGGCAAACGGGTCGCCCAGTGGCGCTTCAGAAATCCGCTGTGCAAGCCTTGACTGCAGGACTTCGACGCGGTTTGAACTCAGGATATTTAATGCCATGTAGTCGGGTTTAACGGAAACATTAAGCGGGCTACTATAAATCGATCACGGCTCACTGGATGAGCCATGGCGGAATACCCGGATCGGGCGTGGTTAAAATAAGCATTGATTACGCCGACAGATTTCATAACATTGTAGCTGGATTGTTTTTTGATTGTCAGATCCCAGATGATACCAATAAATTGCGGGCCCTATGGAAGCCGCTAGACCACAACCGACTCCAGCGAATGGTGAGCGACGAACTTTCGACAGGGTCGAGTATGTTTTCTACGATGCTTACTGGATTCGTTATTATGCGCCGCTGGATAATACACTGGCTAATCGAAAGCGGCTGATTGACAGTCTTACCCGGCGTGCTTTCCATCATACCGAAGCCGGTATCAATACCCCGGGCCAAAGCCTCGATGCGGCGCGTGAAGCCTATCTGGATGAAACCGAACCCGGGCGCAAGCGTGTTAATGCCGCGATGCTGGCCGGTGCACTTTTTAATCGTGCTACCGATCTGTTCACGTCGATCGTGAACCTGGCAGAACTCGGGGTAAAGGTCAGTCATGACAATGACCTGATGCGCGAGTGTAGCGAGTGTTTCGAGGAAGCGTTGCAACTGGGACAGCAGGTCAGACATCACAGTGGTTGTGAGGGAATCGATGAAGTCTGGGGGGAGCCGTTTAAGGCTTTCACCATGCCAATAGCCGATTTTTTCGAATCGCGCTTTGTCAAAATTGCGCAGGGGATGCACGAAATAGATCAGGTCGCGGAATGTATAATCCAGAATTTTTGTACGCGCCCGATGTTTGCCGAGTTAATAGATTTGATTCACGACTATGCAACAGCGGCGCGACAAACCGCCGAAACGATGAAAAAGGATCCCATTATTTTTCAGGTCTGGCCTAATTTTGTCGCGCTGGGCGAGCAACTCAACGCATTCAAGCCTGTGTTGGCCGAATCGGCTGATCAAATGACGCGCATGCGCGTCGCCTATGGTCGTGATCTGATTCAGGAAGGCAGGCGCCTGATCGCCTATATAGCGGGTGCGCGCGTACCCATGCCTCAGAGCACGCGTCTTTATATTGAAAAATGTCAGCGCTATAACAAGGCCCCGACATCTTAACCGGCAAGACCGAACTCGAGATCAGACCGAGATCAAATCGATAAAAGGCTATGGCAAAAAAAACCAAACAGGATAATCCGAATATTGTAAAGCTGTGGTCTACGACACTGTTGTCTAAACGATTTGCCCATTATCAAAAGGTCAACCCGGCGTTACTCGAACTTTTTTATCAACATCGCGACCGTGAGCAACGCAGCCCTGAGCAAGCCTATGCCAGTCGCGATGATTTGCTCAGTCGGTACCCGCTTCATAAAGAGTTGAATGAACTCGCTGATTATATCAGCGAAAGTATTGTTGAGGTTGCCAGGGAAGCCAACCGGGGATTGTGGCGTGAAGACGAAAAAGTGCGCGTGACCATTTCCGGGCTCTGGTTCCAGATATCCAACGGCCATTCCTTCCATGAAATGCATGTACACGGTAATGCCTCGTGGTCTGGGGTTTATTACCTACGCGCGGCCGATAGCAGTCGTTCGGCGACCGATGTTAAAGGGCAGCAACCCAATGGCGTTACCCGTTTCTATGGGCCCCATGTCGAACATATGGCAGGCGGGTTCGGTGATTACGGTAATTTGTACCTGCACGACAATAGTTGGGACTCCTTCCCGCAGGATGGCAAGTTGTGCGTTTTCCCGGCGCATATCAAACATATGCCGTTTCCCTACGTTGGCGAAGAAGATCGCGTCATTCTGTCGTTTCACGCCCAGGTTTTTAATTCCAGCGGTAGTCAGAAATACGATTACGGTTTCAACAATTAGTAACCCTGTTCAACCGATGAAGTAGACAATAGCCGCGCTCGCAATCACTACCGCAGCAAAGCTACTGTAAATTCGAATTGTCGCGCGTTTTATTTGTGCCCGTGATTCGTGACAGCAGTATGAAATAAACAGTACCAGCGGAAACGCCATTAACAGCAGGGCGACAACATCGGGAAGTTCAAGCCAAAGGCTTAACAGGTGAATGACTGATGCGGCCAGCGACAGAATAACAAGTGTGACAACGAAAGA